>DPPH01000229.1:0-1006 GCA_003539375.1 Clostridiales bacterium | reverse complement strand
CCAAACTTTCCGTATATAAGTATGTAGTTTAAAAAAGTATTTAAACTGATTGCAGCGGCATTAATTATGGTTGGTTTTTTAAGTAAATGTACAGATCGAGAGTTGTAACTAATAGCAAAAGAAATTGCTGTTACTATGTAACTGAAAGAAATAATACGCAGATACTTAATTCCTAAGGATATAACGTACTCTTCATCTATAAATATTCTCATTATTTGATAAGGAAAAAATTGTACTAGTAGAGAAGTCGTTAAAGCTATTAGAATTCCAAAAGTGATTTCAATACCAAAAACCTTCCTTATGCTCTTAATATCCTTAACTCCCCAGTATTGAGATACAAAAACTGCAGCTCCACTGTATAAACCGAAGCAAAAAATGGTAAATAAGAAGTATATCCTATTAGCTATACCAACAGCAGCTAAAAAATCTTCACCAAGCCTTCCTATCATTACAGTGTCTACAAGATTAAGACCTATACTAATTATATGTTGAATAACAACGGGAAGAGCTATTAAAAACATTGTTTTATAAAAATATTCATCTTTTGATACAAAATATTTTTTTATATTGTTTATCATGACTTACTCCTAAAATGTAATAAAAATATTATAACACAAAATAAAAATAAAGATACGACAAATATCCTTAAATATTGTTATTGTAAAATTTACATCCCTTGATATTTGTTATATAATAAAATATATTATAAATTATTTGTTATTATAATTTTAGTTCAATATAAAAATGCCGATATATTATTTGAAAGGGTGTGTCTATGGATAGGAAATATAAACTATATATATCAATTATTGTAATTATTCTTATTTCCATGTTTGTTGTATTAATATCATATAATAATATAGTAGAAGAAGAAAATTACATAAACATAGAAGAAAATTACATAGAAGGAAGACCAACTTTAGTAGTTGGAGATGATATAAATTATCCTCCCTACAGCTTTTTAGATGAAGACGGTAATCCTGCTGGGTTTAATATAGATTTAATT
>DPPH01000269.1:8346-9681 GCA_003539375.1 Clostridiales bacterium | reverse complement strand
TAAAAGGAGAATACTGGAGAGGTATATCTTTAGGAGAAGGAAGAACTCCTATTATAAAATTTGACGAAGATGTACTTCTAAAAATGGATTATTTAATGCCTACTTTATCTTTTAAAGATAGAGGAGCAGCAGTTCTAATATCTCACTGTAAGGATATTGGAGTAGATTCAGTTGTACAGGATAGCAGCGGTAATGCAGGAAATAGCATAGCAGCATACAGTGCAAAGGCGGGAATAGACTGTGAAATATTCCTGCCGGAAGGAACCTCTCCTAAAAAAATAAATATGATCAAATCTCACAATGCTAGGGTAAATGTAGTTCCTGGTTCAAGAGATAACTGTGCAAATGTATGTAGAAAAAAGGTGGATGAAGAAGGAAAATATTATGCTAATCATGTATACAATCCTATTTTTTATGAAGGAACGAAAACTTACATTTATGAAGTATATGAACAACTAGGTAGAATCCCTGAAAATATTTTTGTGCCTGTAGGAAATGGCACCCTATTCATAGGTATTGTTAAAGCCTTAGAAGAATTTATTGAAAGTGGTATTATTGAAAAATTTCCTAAAATAACGGCAGTGCAAAGTGAGAATTGTGCTCCTTTAGCTGAAGCAACTATAAGTAATTCTAATAAACCAGTAGAAATAAAAGCAAAACCTACTATGGCAGAAGGTATAGCTATAGGAGAACCAATGCGAGGAGAAGAAATTTTAGAATATACTTACAAGTACGATATAAAAATAATCACAGCACCTGAAAATAGAATTATAGAAGCAAGAGAAGCTTTAGCTGAAAAGGGGATATACATAGAACATACTACTGCAGCTACTTATGCTGCTTACTTACAACAAAAAGAATTAAATGGAAGGATAAAAGATTCTTTACTACCTATGTGTGGAGCAGGACTTAAATCTGATCATTGAAAGTAAAAAAAAATATTCCAAAGATAGGAGGCACTTAAAAAATGAATAGTTCAGTTAGAATATTAACTAAAATAGTACTTTTAGTAGGTGTCATTTTATTTTTGATTTGGTCAAACAACAGTATAGTTATAACTGAACATAATTATAAAAGCAATAAAATTCCAAGTTCTTTTAATGGAATTAAAATACTACAGGTATCGGATTTGCACAATAAGAGCTTTGGTAAAAATCAAGAAAAGATTATGAAAATAATTGAAAATATTTCACCAGATATTATATTAATTACAGGAGATTTAATAGACAGAAGAAAGTATGATTTAGATTCTGCAGAAAATTTTATCAAGAAAACAGTAGAGATAGCACCAACTTACTACTCTTCAGGAAATCACGAAGCATGGTCCGGTAAATA
>DPPH01000269.1:7463-8065 GCA_003539375.1 Clostridiales bacterium | reverse complement strand
AAGTTGAAAAATATTATATTGATAATGAAAGTATAAATATAATGGGTTTAAAGGACCCAGCATTTTTATCTTCGAATTATTTAGAGGGTATAAATACAAGAGAGATAGAAGAATTTTTGTCAACTTATGAAAGTAGAAAAGATTTTGAAATTGTCTTATCCCATAGACCGGAGTTACTAAATTTATATGAGAAATATAATATTGATATTATCTTTGCAGGACATGCTCATGGTGGACAGATTAGATTGCCTTTTATTGGGGGGATCTTAGCACCGGATCAAGGATTTTTTCCTAAATATGATGAAGGTAGATACGATGGAGGCAACACTACAATGTATGTAAGTAGAGGTCTGGGTAATAGCATTTTTCCAATTAGAGTTTTTAATAGACCAGAACTAGTTGTAGTTAATTTACATAAGTAATATAATTATAAATAGATAATTTTATATAATTTTCATATAGAGATGAGGTAATATTATGAAGAAAAAATTTACAATAGCAGTAGTGGATGGAAAAGGTGGAGGAATAGGAAAAACTTTAGTTGAAAGAATTAAGAAAGAAGATTTAGATGCCGAGATTTTAGCTTTAGGAACAAATTCAGC
>DPPH01000269.1:4178-7175 GCA_003539375.1 Clostridiales bacterium | reverse complement strand
TTAATTTCAAATTCAATGCTTGGGGAAGTTAGTTATAAAATAGCTGAAGCTATTGGGGAAAGCCAGGCACTAAAAGTTTTAATTCCTTTGGAAAAGTGTAATGTAGCTTTAACTAATTCAAATAATTTATCTCTAAAGGATAATATTGATAATGCTGCTATAATTATTAAGGAATATATTGAAAAAACTGAAAAATAGATAAAATTACTTATACGAAAATTATAAAAAGTTTGATATAATAAATATATAGGCACGAAGTCTATATATAATTTGAAAATTAATAAAAGATAGCCGAAGCTAAAAATATACCTTTTAGGCGTATTTTTAGTTTTTTGTGTTTTAAAAAGGTTCTACTTGCAAAAAGTAAAAAGAATTCACTATACTCTAAGGATATGAATATTCTGGGTTGGAATTAATTTATAATTAGAAAGGAGGGTATACTTAGATTATATTTTAGTATACAAAAAATTATGAAAAAAACTAAATCAAGAGAAGTTGTATTATCAGGATTATTTATTGCTATGGGATTAATTGTTCCTACATTGTTTCATGCTGTAGGCGGAGCAGGGCCAGTATTTTTGCCTATGCATCTTCCAGTACTAATAGGTGGATTTATTCTTTCACCAAAATTTGCTACAGCAGTTGGTGTTTTGACTCCACTAATCAGTAGCGTGCTCACAGGAATGCCTGTATTAATGCCTATGGCATTTATAATGATGGTTGAATTGGGAATCTATGCTCTGACAGTTTCTTTGTTGAAGGAAAGAGGAATTAATAACGTAATAACACTTTTGAGTGCCATGATTTTGGGAAGAATTGCAGCAGGGATTATGGTTGGTGTATTTGTAGGAATTATTGGAATTAAATTTGCACCACCTATCACATATCTAATTGGTTCAATTACAACCGGTATCCCAGGTATAATAGTTCAATTAGTTTTCATACCCATATTATTAAGTGCTGTTAAGAAAGTATCTCCAGATTTAATTACTGAAAAAAACTAAAAATTAATAATTGTATTAGTAGATAAATATTAGAAAAATGGTTATTTTAATATTTGGACTATAAAATCAATAAAAACTATTACAAACAACAACGTAGAAATAGTAACTAGAGTTTTTTTAGATAGACTATCAACTATTTTTACAAAAATAGGTTGGAGCACGTATATAAAGAACACCCCACCTAAACCAAATCGGATGGAAGGGGATAGTGCTATTCTTCCTTGAAAGTTGTATTCATAGTCGGTATAAGTTTGCCAAGGCCAACTTCCCGTAATTACTTCTAATACGTAGCTTGTAACCAATTCCATAATAGTTGCAGCAACAGCACAACCTAAAAAAACAAGAAAAACTACAGCAATCTTTTTAGTTAAAGGTTGCTTTTTTCTGCTTAGCTTGTAAAATAGGAAAATAAATACTAGGGCTCCGAAACCGTAGATAGGTAAGTAAGGTCCAAATAAAACTCCTCTATTTGAAAATCCCCACTTATAGATAACCACTTCTAAAAAAACTTCGTATAGCCAACCTACTACAGCATACATAAAAAAATACATAAAATATTTTCTAATTTTTTCCATTTTCGAATTTATCATAGGGAAACTCCAATAAAATTTATTGAATTTATTATACAACTTATTGTCTAAAGATTCCAGGCATCTAAAAAATACTTTCAAGTAGAATTTATATAAACATATAATCTACTATGAAAGTATTTTTTTATTTAAAACTTACTAATCTCTATTTAATATTCGATTTTTACTATAGGTTTAATTAAATCTTTTGGTTTATCAACCATTAGCTTAAAAGCATCTTCTATAGAATCAAGACCTTTAAATTCATGGGTAATCATTTTTCCAGGATCAACTCTGTTGTACTTGATTAGTTCGAGCATTCTTTCCATTCTTTTTCTTCCGCCAGGACATAGACCGCCACGAATTGTTTTGTGAGCTAAAAATCCTGCAATATACTCATTAGGTATTTTGATTGTTTCAGTTTCTGTAATTACTTCCAGCATAGCAACATCACCCATACCTGCTTTGGTAACAGCTAGAGAATTGTTAAGTGCTTCAACTCCTCCTCCAGCAACTATTGCAGCATTAACTCCGTTATTATTTGTAAGGTTCATGAATTGTTCTATCACATTTCCTTCTTTATAACTTATGATATCTGTAGCGCCGTATTCTTTTGCAAGTTCTACACAGTTTGGTCTTGTACCAACTGCGATTATACGTCCTGCGCCTCTAAGTTTTGCTGATGCAACAGCCATTAATCCAACTGGTCCAATTCCAAATACAGCGACAGTACTACCAAATTGGATATTTGCAAGTTCTGCGCCATAAAAACCTGTGGTCATCATATCTGTGGCCATAACTGCTGACTCCAAGGATACACCTTCAGGAAGTAAAGCTAAATTCATATCAGCTGATCTTACTTTTATTTGACTCGCAAATGTACCATCTTCGTAACTTGAGAAATTAATAGCGCTCATCATTCCGCCTGCATCTTGATGAGTTCCATCTTGGATATCGGGGTGCTTCCATGTAGGAGTAGTACAAGGAATTACTACCTTATCTCCTGGTTTAAAATCTCTTACATTTTCACCAACTTCAATTATCTCTCCTACGGATTCGTGTCCTAATATTCTATTCTTAAGGTGAGGACCTTCCATTTCATATGCACTGTGAACATCTGAAGAACATGGTGCGATTGCAATAGGACGAGCTACAGCATCATCTGGGCCACATACATAATCCGGTTTTTCCATCCAACCTACTTTTCCTTTTTCAAATACTCCAAAACCTTTCATAGTAAAACTCCTTTCTATTTTGTTAAAATATTATCAATATACTAACATTATAACAAAAGAAAATTTTAATTCAATAGATTTGTTAAAAAAATCACAAATATAACGATAACTTAATAATGATTTATGTTCAAAAAAGAATTAGATTGACATACATAGAACTCTTAGGTATAATCCCATCTTTGACAGTTG
>DPPH01000269.1:0-4090 GCA_003539375.1 Clostridiales bacterium | reverse complement strand
CTTGCAACAATTTAAACGGTGTGGTGATCAACACAATCTGATTTCAGTATAACCTTGTTAATAAAACGTCTAAGCGTTAACCAGCTAATTAATCTTCACGAAATCAGTTGTGGTTATACCCTCCAATAAACAGTCTAAGCTGTAGGACAAGAATGAAATAATCCACAACGTTTATACTATTATTATAAACATGTATTAAAATGATAACAAAAATATTAGAAAGGAGAGTATACTGAATATCTATATTTTTAGTATACAAGGACAATATGTTTGATTTAGAANNACATAGAACTCTTAGGTATAATCAAATAATTATAAGGTAACTTGGAGGTATTTATGGATATATCAAAAGATTTGATTGCCGCCTCATCAACACCTTTAGTTTTGGCAATTCTGAAAAATAAAGATAACTATGGATACAGCATTATAAAAAAGGTAAAAGAGATGTCTCGTAATGAAATAATTTGGACAGAAGGAATGCTTTATCCTGTATTACATAAACTAGAAAAAGAAGGACTTATTGAATCCTATTGGAAAAAGGCAGAAACAGGACGCAGAAGAAAATACTATCGAATAAAAAAAGAGGGAATAGAAGAATTAGACAAGCAAAAAAAACAGTGGGAAGTAGTTCATTCTACATTATCAAAAGAAATAACATTCGAAGAGGAAGAATAGGAGGACAATATGTTTGATTTAGAAACAAATATAAGAGCATGGGCAGATAGGTTAAGATTAAGTGAAAAAATAAGTGAAGATGATGTATTAGAACTTGAAGATCATTTAAGAGAAGAAATAGATGAATTAAAATCTAAAGGTCTTTCAGGTGATGAAGCTTTTCTGATTAGTGTTAAAAGAATGGGGAACATAACCAGTTTATCTATGGAATATTCAAAGGTAAACACAGAGGATTTGTGGAAAAATTTATTATCGGATGCAAGTAAAAACCAGAATTATTATAAAGATATATTTTTAGTTTTGGTCTTTGCTATTATAGCAGGAACACTTGCAAAAATACCGAATTTTTTCGGCTTAACAATGGATGATTTAGCATATTTTAAAAACTTAAGCTTTTTTATTCTTCCAGTAACAGCTATATACTTTGGAATAACACGAAAAATTGATAAGAAAATAGTTACTTATGTTGCTTCTGTTTTTTTAATATCACTAGTAATCGTTAATCTCTATCCATCCTATTCGCCTAATCATACTGAAGTACTTACAGCTCTCCATCTACCACTATTGCTTTGGTTGGTAACAGGGATAGCATATACGGGCAAAAAATGGAAAGAGTATAAAGATAGGATGAATTTTCTTAGATTAACAGGAGAAAGTATAATTTACGGAAGTTTGATTGTATTAGGAACCATGGTTCTTGTTGGATTTACAGCTATGATTTTTGAAACTATATCTATTGATATAAGTGATGGCGTTATATCAAACATTGGAATTTTTGGAGGAACTACTGCATTCATGTTGACAATATATTTAGTGGAGAAGAAAAAGAGCGTAGTGGAAAATTTTGCGCCGATATTAGCAAAAATATTTAGTCCTCTATTTTTAATTACAATGATAATATTTTTGATAGTGATGGTATATACAGGGTCCAATCCATCAGAAGATAGAAATTTTCTGATTGCATTTGATGTTATGTTGGTTTTAGTTTTAGGACTGGTTATATATACTATTTCTGCTAGAGATATGAATAATAGAATTAACATATTTGATTATATTAATGCAGCTTTAATTATAACAGCTATAATATTGGATGTTGTTGCCCTATCTGCTATAATCAATAGGTTGACAGAATATGGTATAAGTCCTAATAAACTTGCCGCATTAGGAGAAAATATTTTACTTTTGGTCAATTTAACAGGGTTACTTTGGTACTATGGAAAGTATTTTAAAGGTAAGATACAATTTAAAAAAATAGAAATTTTCCAAACTAAATATTTAACATTTTACGGTATTTGGTTTTCAACAGTCGTCTTTATATTCCCTGTTTTATTTAGATTTCAGTAAAGATTATTAATAAAAGTTTAATGTACGTCTATTGTATTTTAATGTATACTATAAATTGACTAAAAATTAGCACTGGAGGTAAAATTGGTTATTGAAATTATTAAGGTAATTATAATTGGAATAGTAGAAGGAATAACAGAGTGGCTCCCAATAAGTAGTACTGGGCACATGATATTAGTAGAAGAGTTTATCAAGCTTAATGTAACACCGGAATTTAAGGAGATGTTTTTTGTAGTAATACAACTTGGAGCTATAATGGCTGTTGTAATATTGTTTTTTCACAAACTTAATCCTTTATCCCCGAGTAAAAGCAAAAAAGAAAAAATAGATACAATGAAAATATGGTACAAGGTTATAATAGGCGTACTACCAGCTGCAGTATTAGGATTACTATTTGACGACTGGTTAAATGAACATTTATATAACTATTGGACTGTAGCCATAATGTTGGTTATATACGGGATACTTTTCATCATAGTAGAAAATAGAAATGAAGATAGAAAGGTTAAAATTACAAGTTTTGAAGAACTTCCTTACAAAATAGCCTTTTATATAGGAGTTTTTCAAGTATTAGCTTTAATTCCCGGAACTTCAAGGTCAGGAGCGACAATAATAGGGGCAATAATCTTAGGAACATCAAGATTTATAGCTGCTGAATTTTCATTCTTTTTATCCATTCCAGTTATGTTTGGAGCAAGTGCCTTAAAACTTGTGAAATTTGGATTTGATTTTTCGCAAAATGAAATAATAATACTTTTAACTGGCATGGTAGTAGCTTTTCTTGTTTCTATAGTAGCTATAAAGTTTTTGCTTCAGTATATAAAAAATCATGATTTTAAAGTTTTTGGTTGGTATAGGATAGTATTGGGTATAATCGTAATAGGCTATTTCATAGCTGTAAACTAAAATTATTAAGAAAGGTAGATGATATTTTGAAAAAATTTGTATATTTTGCTTTTAATGGAAATTTAATGTGCTTCACTCACGTTCTTTTAAATGGGTTAGATATGAAAGAAAAAGGTTACGATGCTAGAATTATAATTGAAGGAGAAGCTGTAAAATTAGTCAAAGAATTAGAAGAGAATAAACTATTTAAAAAAGCTAAAGAACAAGGAATAATTGATGGTATTTGTAAAGGTTGTTCAGCAAAACTGGGAGTATTAGAATATAATAAGAAATCAGGAATACCTTTGATAGGAGATATGAAAGGACATCCTTCAATGGAAGCATACATAAAAGAAGGATACGATATAATAACACTATAAAAAATGAAGGGAAGGTCTATAAAATGAAGAATCCAATTGTAACAATAAATATGGAAAGCGGAGAAATAATAAAAGTTGAACTTTATCCTGAAGTAGCGCCTAACACAGTCAATAATTTTATAAGTTTAATAAACAAGAATTTTTACGATGGAACTATATTCCATAGGGTAATTGAAGGATTTATGATTCAAGGAGGAGATCCCGACGGCACTGGAATGGGAGGTCCTGGATATGGTATTAAGGGAGAGTTTTCAGGAAATGGATTTGATAATGATTTAAAACACTCAAGAGGCGTAATATCTATGGCTAGATCTCAAAATCCAGATTCTGCTGGATCTCAATTTTTTATAATGCATGCAGATTCACCCCATTTAGATGGTCAATATGCAGCCTTCGGGAAGGTAATAGAAGGCATGGAAGAAGTAGATAGAATTGCATCTGTTAAAAAGAATTTCAGGGATAAACCAAAGAAAGATGAAGTGATGGAGAAGGTTTCAGTAGAAACTTTTGGTGAAGATTATTCTGATCCTGAAACAATATAAATTATAATATGTAAAACAAAGCAGGGCCCTATAAAGGGTCCTGCTTTGCTGTTTCAAAATATTATTTAGATGGAAGTTGTGATACCGAACTAAATAAATATTACTGAATATTATTAATCTATAATAAAGATTAACAGTATCAGTACACTTTCATTATAGCAACTAGTTAAAAAAATATCAATATTAAGGGGATTATTTATTTATAATTAATTAAAAGGAGATTTGTTATTAATCTCCTTAAATAAATTAATCATCTATATATCT
>DPPH01000266.1:2370-7351 GCA_003539375.1 Clostridiales bacterium | reverse complement strand
TTCAAAAACAATAATAGACGCTGGTGGAGATCCAATAGGTGCTAAAGCACTATCTAGATATAATAATCAGATTAAAAAACTTGATTACGATATGTTTTTAGTAGTAAATGCAAATAGACCTGAAACCCAGACAGTAGATCAGGTAATAGATTACTACAACAAAATACAGGGTTCCTCGAGACTTATAATTACTGGGATTATAAACAATACCCACATGTTGAAAGATACTAAGGAAGAAGATGTTTATAAAGGCAAAAAGCTTGTTGAAGAAGTTTCTAAACAAATAAACAAACCAATTAAGTACCATTCTGCAATGAAAAAAATAGCAGATCAAATAAATAGCCAATCAAAAGAACTGAAAATTTTCCCTTTAAAATTATATATGAGAGAAAATTGGATGTACTAAATTAATGGAGGTGCATTATGGCAAAAGGTAAAGTAACATTTAACACTGATATTTGTAAAGGATGTGAATTATGTGTAGAAGCATGTCCTGTAGGGATAGTAGCCCTAGATACTGAAAAAATTAATGCAAAAGGTTTTAATCCAGCACACGTTGTAGACATGGACAAATGTATTGCTTGTGGAAACTGCGCAATTATGTGTCCTGATTCAGTAATCAAAGTAGAAAGATTATAAGGAGGTATATAGATGACTAAAGTATTAATGAAAGGTAACGAGGCTGTAGGTGCAGCTGCTATAAAAGCAGGCTGTAAATATTTCTTCGGATATCCTATTACACCACAAAATGAAGTGCCGGAATATATGTCACGAGAACTACCTAAGGTAGGAGGAACTTTTCTTCAAGCGGAAAGTGAAGTAGCAGCTATAAATATGGTATATGGTGCTGCAGGATCTGGTGGAAGAGTAATGACATCATCATCAAGTCCGGGTATTGCATTGAAACAAGAAGGGATTTCTTATATAGCTGGAGCAGAATTACCTTGTGTAATTGTAAATATGATGAGAGGTGGTCCTGGATTAGGAAGTATACAACCTGGACAGGCAGATTATTTTCAAGCTACGAGAGGTGGAGGAAATGGAGACTACAGACATGTAGTATATGCACCTGCGAGTATACAGGAAACAGTTGATTTAATAATGGAAGCTTTCGATGTTGCTGATTTATATAGAATACCAGTTATGGTACTTGGAGATGGTATGATAGGTCAAATGATGGAAGCAGTTGAATTCAAAGAGCCTAAAAAGAGAGAATTACCTGAAAAAGAATGGATAACAACAGGAACAAAAGAAGAAAGAAAACCTAATATTATTAACTCTTTATACTTAGAACCGGATGAATTAGAAGAACACAATATAAGATTAGAGAAAAAGCATGAACTAATCACTAAAAAGGAAAAGAAATTTGAAGTTTCGAATCTTGAAGACGCAGATGTAGTATGTGTAGCATATGGGACAACTTCAAGAATAGTAAAAAATGCTATAGAAGACTGTGAAAAAGAAGGATTAAAAGTAGGGTTAATAAGACCTATTACTTTATGGCCTTTCCCTGAAGAAGTATTTGACGAAATTAATGAAAACTGTAAAGGTTTATTAACTGTAGAGATGAGCATGGGTCAAATGGTAGACGACGTAAAAATTTCAGCAAAGGGAAGATGGCCTGTTCATTTCCTAGGCAGATCTGGTGGTATGGTACCAAATCCTGCTGAAGTAGTTAATAAGATTAAAGAAATTTCAGGAGGTGCAAAATAATGTCTACAATAGTATATGAAAAAAGTAAAGGTTTAACGGATACCCAACTACACTACTGTCCAGGTTGTACCCATGGTATAATTCACAAATTAGTCTCAGAATCCCTGGTAGAATTAGGAGTATTAGGGGATGCAATTGGTGTAATTCCTGTTGGATGTTCAGCATTAGCATATAAATATTTTAATTGTGACGTGCATCAAGCTGCTCACGGTAGAGCGCCAGCTGTTGCGACGGGAATAAAAAGAGTAAGACCTGAAAATGTTGTTTTTGCTTACCAAGGAGATGGAGATTTAGCATCAATTGGTACAGCAGAAATTATACATGCAGCTCATAGAGGTGAGAAAATAACGACTATTTTTGTTAATAATGCTATATACGGTATGACTGGTGGACAAATGGCACCGACAACTTTAATAGGCCAAAAATCTACTACATCTCCAGAAGGTAGAAGTGAAGAACATTCAGGAAAACCATTAAAAGTAGCAGAAATGCTTGCGACAATAGATGGAGCTAAGTATGTAGAAAGAGTTTCAGTCGATACTCCAGCAAATGTGAGAAAAGCTAAAAAAGCCATAAAAAAAGCATTTAAATGTCAATTAGAAGGAAAAGGATTTAGTATAGTTGAAGTATTATCAACATGCCCTACAAACTGGGGAATGGTACCTAATGAAGCTTTACAATGGTTGAGAGATAATATGATTCCTTATTATCCTTTAGGTAATTTTAGAGATTTTGAGGAGGGTAAATAAATGGAAGAAAAAATTATTGTAGCTGGTTTTGGTGGACAAGGAGTAATGGCTATAGGCAAATTATTAGCTTATGCTGGTATGTTAGAAGATAAGCAAGTTTCATGGTTGCCTTCATACGGACCGGAAATGAGAGGTGGAACTGCAAACTGTGATGTTATAGTTTCCGATAGATTAATAGGTTCTCCTGTTGTGACCAATGATGCAAGTACTGCTATAGTTATGAATTTGCCTTCTTTGGAAAAATTCGAAAGTCATGTTGTAAAAGATGGAAATCTTTTTATAAATAAATCATTAATAGAAAAAGAAGCTAAAAGAGACGATATAAATGCATATTATGTACCAGCAAATGAAATTGCACAAGAATTAGGTAATGCAAAAGTTGCCAACATGGTAATGCTTGGCGCTTATTTAGAAGTAACTAAAATAATAAAACCACAGACTATAATAGACGCATTTACTAAGGTGTTTGGAGAAGATAAAGCAACTTTAATACCTTTAAATGAAGAAGCCCTAAAAAAAGGTGCAGAATTTGTAAAAAAATAGTAGTGTTAAAATATAATTATTGAAAAGGTTAAAAATTATGTTATAATGAAAAACGGCAGTAGAAACTGTCAATGCTTCTTAAATTTTTGCCGGGACCGTAAACTATAATGTTTGCGGTCTTTTTTCATCTTCAATAAAAAATCAACGTTATCTTTAAATGAGAATAATATAAAAATAAAATTCAAATATATTGATTATTATTATTAATTTTGATATAATTAAAAAAAAGTGAATGGTGATTTAAATGCCTCAAGTACTAAAAGAAGAAGTAAAAAAAAGAATAATTGATTCAGCAATTAGAGTATTTAAAAAGGATAACTACAGAAAAGCTTCCATGAATGAAATAGCTAAATACGCAGATGTTTCAGTAGGTAATATTTATAGGTATTTTGATAATAAAAAGAATTTGTATGACTATATTGTTAAAGATATTTATAAAAAACTCACTGAAATACTAGAATTTTGTCAGAATAAAGATGATAGCATAGACCTTATGATTGAAAACTGTATAAATGAATTTGTTGACATGTACAGCAAGGATAAAGATGTTTTCATTATATTAATTAATTCTGATGATGACTTAGATGAAAACCAAACCATTATAAGCAGCATAAGAAACATATTAAGCAATAACCTTATTACAGTTATGAAAAAAAGAAGAGAAAATTTTACGAAAGATGATGAAATCTTTTGCAAAACATTAGCTGTAGCTGTAGCAAATGGTGTAAGGTATATAGTTACTGAAGATGGAAGTGGCAAAAAGTTAGAAAAAAGACTGAGATTCTACTTAGAATTTATGAAGCGAAGCTTCATCAACGAAATTAGTTAAAATAAACAAAAAACATATAAAAAAAGGTATTTTTGTGTTGGCAAAAATACCTTTTTTAGTGTTGATAATATATTTACAAAAAAGATATTAAAAAATTTGCTGATATATAGTATAATAATATAGATTGAGTTTAAGGAGGTGAAATCTAAAACTTAATTAAAAGCGCCTGAGCTCTAATTATTTTGAGTTGACGAGGATAGGGAGTATCGAATTTTCGGCGGATGCCCTACGTAATAGACAAGCGTTAGATATTTTTAAAACTTTAAAGCGATTTAAAGTACAAATAAAATATCTGTCAAAAAAAATTTAGAGGTGAAAATATGTGCGGAATTGTGGGATACATAGGCACGGAAGATGTTAAAGAAACGATATTAAATGGATTAGAAAGATTAGAATATAGAGGATACGATTCAGCAGGAATTGCATTGTTTGATGGAGAAGAAGTTAAGGTATTTAAAGATGAAGGCAGGATAGCTCACCTAAGAGAAATAATTGATTATGACATATCAAGTACAGTTGGTATGGGACACACAAGATGGGCAACTCATGGAAAACCTAACAAAATTAATTCTCATCCCCATCAATGCAAAGAAAAAAGATTTACAATAGTACACAATGGAATCATTGAAAATGAAGAAGAATTGAAAGACAAATACTTAAAAAACATAGAACTTGAAAGTGAAACCGATACGGAAGTAGTGGCTCAAATTCTTAACAAATTCACTAAAGAAGGAGAAGATATAAATTTAGCCTTAAGACATCTAATGAGCGAAATAGAAGGTTCTTATGCATTAGCTATTTTAGATAGCTACAATAGAGAAAAGATATATGCAGCAAAAAATAAATCTCCTTTGTTGATAGGTAAGGGAGATGGATTTAACATGGTTGGAAGTGACGCTATGGCTATGATAAGTCATACCAACGAATTTTTCGAGTTAAACGATGGCGAATATGTTGAGATATCAAAGGATAAGGTAGATATATTTAATATTTATGGTGTAAAAGTAGAAAGAGATACCTATAAAGCAGAACTTGATTCTGATGATATAGAAAAAGGAACTTATCCTCACTACATGTTAAAAGAAATAGATGAACAACCTTTTGTAATAAGAAGGATAATAGCAGAATATCAAGATGAAAAAGGAAA
>DPPH01000266.1:0-2043 GCA_003539375.1 Clostridiales bacterium | reverse complement strand
TAGTAGGTAAATATTATTTTGAAAATATAACCGAAATACCAGCGGAAGTCCATGTTTCAAGCGAATTTGTTTACAACACACCGATATTAAGTGAAAAACCGTTATTTATATTTATTTCTCAGAGTGGAGAGACGGCTGATAGCAGAGCTGTTTTAGTGAAGGTCAAAGAAATGGGATATCCAACAATTACCCTAACAAATGTAAAAGGGTCTACTCTCTATAGAGAAACAGATAATCAGTTGCTATTACATGCAGGTCCGGAAATAGCAGTTGCATCGACAAAAGCATATACCGCACAAATAGCAGTTCTTGCATTAGTAGCGGTAAAAGCATCGAATAAAGACATAAATTTAATAAAAGAGCTTTCAATTGCAGCAAATGTAATGGAAGCATTGTGTGATTCAAAAGATTTATATAAAGATTTAGCAAAGAAATATCTTAATGAAACTAGAAACTGCTTTTACATTGGAAGACATTTAGATTATTATTTATGTATGGAGGCAGCTTTAAAGTTGAAAGAAATATCATACATACAAACAGAAGGATTTGCTGCTGGAGAGTTAAAGCATGGTACAATTGCTTTAATTGAAGATGGAACTCCGGTAATAGCAGTAATAACTCAAGAAATAGTTAACTTGAATACTAGAAGCAACATAAAGGAAGTATCAGCAAGGGGAGCAAATGTAATAACAATATCCAGAAAGGGTATTAGCTCTAAAAACGATCAAATTGTTATTGGTGATCTAAATGAATTTTTGACCCCATTAGCAGCAGCTGTACCAGTACAGCTATTAGCATATTACGCTGCTTTAGATAGAGGGTGTGACATTGACAAGCCTAGAAATCTTGCCAAAAGTGTTACAGTAGAGTAAAATAACTATGGAGGTGTGAAAATGGCTTATAGAATTGATGAAAATGAATGTATTGCTTGTGGAGCATGTGAGTCAGTTTGCCCTGTGGAATGTATTTCAGAAGTAGATGACGGCAAAAGAAGAATCGATGAAGACGCATGTATAGATTGCGGATCATGTGCTGCTGAATGTCCTGTAGACTGTATATCACAAGTATAATTGTAAAAGATACCCCATTGAGGGGTATTTTTTATAATTAGTTATTGACATATGCCCGAAAAGTGGTATAATAATAAATGTAAAGAACATATACCCAAAATAAAAGGAGGTTATTATTATGCCAGGATATGATAGAACAGGACCAAGAGGCCAAGGACCAATGACCGGAGGAGGATTTGGTTACTGTGGTACTGGAAGAGGATATAGAAGAGCCGGATTCAGAAGATTTGGAGCTGGAATGGGCTATGGAAGAGGTGCAGGATACGGTAGAGGATATAGAAGAGGCTATTATGATGCACCACCGATTACAGTAGATGAAGAAAAAGATATGCTAAAAGAAGAAATTGAATTTCTAAGATCTAGATTAGATGAACTAGAAAAAAACCAACAAGAATAAAAAAATAAAGGATGGGGTTGTCTCATCCTTTATTTTTGATATAATAGATATATTAAGAATAAGAGGTGAGAAAATGTCAAGACCTAGAAAAAGAAGAAGAGTATGCGGACTTCCAAGGACCAAATCCTTTGGACCTTTAAATAGAGAAGATGCTCATAAAAATGAAATAATCAACATTACTGTAGAAGAACATGAAATAATAAGATTAATAGATCTAGAAGGTTTAGATCAAACTGAATGTGCCGAAAGAATGGGTGTAGCTAGATCTACTATCCAGAGAGCATATATTGAAGTTAAAGAAAAAGTAGCTGATTGCATAGTTAACGGTAAAACCTTGAGGATAGAAGGCGGAGATTATGAATTATGCGAAAAAAATGTAGAATGCGAACCTTGCTTTAGAGGTAGAATGAGAAGAGGTAGAAATAATTAAACATAAATCTTGATTTTAGTTTAAAAATATGCTAATATCTAATAGACTTATAAGCCGAAGTGATGGAATTGGCAGACGTGACGGACTCAAAATCCGTTGGGGTCAAACCCGTGTGGGTTCGAGTCCCACCTTCGGCACCAATTGAG
>DPPH01000125.1:11700-12223 GCA_003539375.1 Clostridiales bacterium | reverse complement strand
AAGTAGTTTCTATTGGAAATTATTCTGTTAGAGGTAAGTACATAAACAATAACAATTATATTTCTAAAAACTTTAAAGAAAATATTTCTAGTTATATTCTCGATAAAGAAGACTTAACTATGATTCTTAATGACAAAACATCTAAAGGAAATATTATTGGCAAAGTTCTATACATTGATGAAAAGGATGGATATGTTTTTAATCAAAGAACCATGAGATTGAAATGCAAAAAAACAGTTAATCCATTATTTCTATACTACTCAATTAATAGTGACAAGGCACATACAAATATCTTAAATAAAGCTAAACCTGGAACACAAATTTATATTAACACAGATGATGTATTAAGTGTACAAGTGGATATTCCTATGGATATTAAAGAACAAAAAGCTATAGCTGAAATACTATCAGACATGGACTCTGAAATAGAAGCTTTAAATAAAAAGCTTGTAAAATATAAAAAGATTAAGCAGGGTATGATGGAAGAACTGCTAACGGGGAGGATTAGATTAGTATGAGTGAA
>DPPH01000125.1:11005-11478 GCA_003539375.1 Clostridiales bacterium | reverse complement strand
ACTCAGGAAAGAGTAAAAAAACTCTTTATTGATATCTTAGACTATACCTACTTAGGAGACTGGACTGATAGAACAACTAACTCAAATGTTGAAAAACAACTCTTAGAAAAATACCTTGAAAGACAAAACTACAGCCAGTACCTGGTAAAAAAAGCAGTAGATGAAATTGAAATACTTGGAAAAGACAATTCCAGGTCTATTTATGATATAAATAAAGACATATATACCTTCTTAAGATACGGAACTCAAATAGAAGAAGAACACGGCGAACATAAAAAGACCGTTAAATACATCAACTGGGATAAACCAGAAGAAAACGACTTCTATATAGCAGAAGAAGTATCCATAGAAGACGAACATAAAAAAAGACCGGACCTAGTTCTATACATAAACGGTATAGCTTTAGGAGTGATAGAACTTAAAAGAAGTACCGTATCAGTAAACAAAGGAATAAGACAAAACATAGCAAACCA
>DPPH01000125.1:2891-10811 GCA_003539375.1 Clostridiales bacterium | reverse complement strand
GTTTTCTCTTATCCATTTAGCAAACCAACAGTCCCAGTATATAAAACCCTTCTTTAATACAATGCAGCTAATAATGGCAGGAAATGATACTGAAGGGTTAAGGTACGGAACAGTAGAAACAAATCAAAAATACTACCTAAGGTGGAAAGAAGACTATAAAGCTGAAGATTTTACCTCTAAAAGTATAAGACTACTAATGAATGACGTAGATTCTTCTTTAGACAAAGAAGTAATAGCCATGTGCCATAAGGAAAGAATCCTAAATATAATCCACGACTTCGTAGTATTTGATAAAGGTATTAAAAAAATATGCAGACCTAACCAGTACTTCGGAGTAAAGGCAGCTGTAAAAAGAGTTAAAAAAAGAGAAGGTGGAATAATCTGGCATACCCAGGGCAGTGGAAAAAGTCTTACTATGGTTTGGCTTGCTAAATGGATAAGAGAAAACATCCCTGATTCAAGAATACTAATAATAACCGATAGAGAAGAACTGGATAAGCAGATAAAGAAGGTATTTAAAGGAGTAGATGAAAACATAGTAAGGATGAAAAGAAGTAGTGAACTGATAGAAAAACTAAACTCTACAACTCCTTTACTAATGTGTTCCCTTATACATAAATTCGGAGCAAGAAGTAAACAGTCAGAAGATGATGATATTAGAGAATACATTGAAGAATTGGAAAAAAACCTTCCAGAAAACTTTAATCCAAAAGGAGATATATACGTATTCATAGACGAATGTCACAGAACCCAGTCGGGAAAATTACACGTAGCTATGAAACATATACTGCCTAATTCTATGTTTATAGGTTTTACAGGGACTCCCCTACTTAAAAAAGACAAGAAAAAAAGTATTGAAATATTCGGTTCATATATTCATACATATAAATACGATGAAGCTGTAGAAGATGATGTAGTACTGGATTTAAGATACGAAGCAAGAGACATAGACCAGTATATAGAATCTCAAGAAAAAATAGACCAGTGGTTTGAAGCAAAAACAAAAGGACTAACGGACTATGCAAAAGATAGGCTAAAGGAAAGATGGGGAACTCTACAAGCAGTACTAAGTTCAAAATCAAGGCTTGAAAAGATAGCTAGTGATATTATCTTTGATATGGAAACAAAGGACAGACTTCAAAACGGTAAAGGAAATGCCATGCTGATATCAACCAGCATTTATGAAGCCTGTGTACTATATAATATATTCCAAGATAAGGGATTTAAAAGATGTGCTGTAGTTACCTCATACCAGCCTAACCATAAAGATGTATTAGATGAATACACCGGAGAAGACAGAGTTGGTGAAACCAGAGTTAAATATGAAACCTATAATAAAATGCTGGATGGAAAAGACACTGAAAAATTTGAAGATGAAGTTAAAAAGAAATTCGTAGAGCAACCAGCCAATATGAAACTTCTAATAGTAGTAGATAAACTTCTAACTGGTTTTGATGCACCACCAGCTACTTACCTGTATATTGATAAACAGATGCAGGACCACGGACTATTTCAGGCCATATGCAGGGTAAATAGGCTCCACACAAAGGATAAGGAATACGGATATATAATAGACTATAAAGACCTCTTTAAAAGCCTTGAAAGGTCAATTGATAACTATACTTCAGAAGCCTTTGAAGGATATGATAAGGAAGACATAACTGATGTAATTAAAAACAGACTTGCTAAGGCAAAAGAAAAACTAGATGAAGCATTAGAACAAGTTAAAACTTTATGCGAACCAGTCCAACCACCTAAAAAGACAACTGACTATATAGACTATTTTGTAGCTGAAGACACTACTGATGAAAAACAGCTTAAAGATAATGAACCAAAGAGAATAGACCTATACAAATATGTATCTTCCCTAGTAAGGTCTTATTCAAATATAGCCAATGAAATGATAGAAGCAGGATATACTCCTGATGAAGTAAGAACAATAAAAGAAGAAGTAAAAAAATACGATACAGTAAGAGAAGAAGTTATGCATGCTGCTGGGGACTATATAGATCTTAAAGCATACGAAGGAGACATGAGACACCTTATAGACACCTATATTGACTCTAAAGGCAGTAAGCTTATAGCCAAATTTGAAGACCTTGCATTAGTAGACTTACTGGTTAAAGATGGAAAAGAAGCCATAGATGAACTCCCTGAGGGAATTAAAAAAGATGAAGAAGCTGTTGCAGAAACAATAGAAAACAACGTAAGAAAGCTAATCATAGAAGAAAGTCCTACTAATCCGGCTTATTACAAAAGAATGTCCAACATACTAGATGAAATAATTTTACAAAGAAGAAGTAAAACTATCGAATACAAAGCTTATTTAGATAAGATAATAGACCTAGCTAAAAAATCTAAATCAGGAGGAAGCTCTGTAGAATATCCAGAAAGAATCAATACAAGAGCACAAAGAGCTTTGTTTGATAACCTAGGAGAAGATGAAGAATTAGCTTCAATGTTAGATGAAAGAATTAAAGAAGTTAAACCTCACGGATGGAGAGGAAGCAAACTTAAAACTAGAAAGATTGAATATGCTGTAAAAGAGATACTTGGAGATGATGAAGAAAAAGTAGGCAAGATAATGGAAATAATAGAAGAGCATAGAGGCGAATACTAAATGGAAAATATAAAGGTAGGAGAAATAAGGGTAAGTGTAGAAAGAAAAGATATAAAGAACATACACTTGTCCGTTAATCCTCCTGAGGGCAAAGTAAAACTATCTGTACCAAAGACAACTAAAGAAGATACTATAAGACTGTTTTTAATATCTAAAATACCCTGGATAAAAAAACAGCAGAAGAAATTTAATAACCAGGTAAGGCAAAGCCCAAGAGAATATATATCTGGAGAAAGTCACTACTTCTTTGGAAAAAGATACAGGCTTAATGTATATGAAACAAATAAGAAACAAAAAGTAGAGATAAAAAACAACAGCTATATAGACCTATATGTAAGACCTAACTCTACTGTAGAAAAAAGAGAAGATGTAATGAAAGAGTGGTACAGAGAAGAATTAAAAAAAGTTATACCAGACTATATAAATAAATGGGAAAAGACAATGGATATAGAGCTTAACTTCTGGGGAGTAAAACAGATGAAGACCAAATGGGGATCATGCAATGCAGACAGAAAAAGGATCTGGGTTAATCTAGAACTATCAAAGAAAAACCCAAGGTGTCTTGAATATGTTATAGTCCATGAGATGGTACACTTAAAAGAAAGAAAGCACGGAGATGCCTTTAAAAAGCTAATGGACAAATATCTGCCTAACTGGAGAGCTGTAAAAAGAGAATTGAATGAGATAGTGTATGAAAGTGGAGAGGATAAATAAGAAAAAAGCAAGGAGTTCATATGTATTATCAAGTATTAATAGAAGTTGCTGAAAAAGAATCTAATAGTCCTTTTAATAAAAAAATATATGAGTTAGATTTGGAAAGCAAGGAGTATATAATAGAAGAAATTATAGTCCCTTATAAAAAAGGTCAAGAATTACAATTTGATGGGTTTTTTTTGAATAAAGATATGATAAATAGAATCTCTATAAAAGAAACAAAAGAATCATCTAAATCTTTTTCAAAAAAAGAAACTAAGGACGGGTTATACACACCACCAGAAGAAATATTTTATTTTGATGAGTATTCAACTGATATTTCAAGAGAGATATTTAAAGAAGCAGAAAAAACAATTGATAGCAGCAATCATATAGATTATAATATAGAAGATAAAGAAACAATAGATAAGTCTAAAATATTTATTGTGCACGGACACGATGAAGCTTCAACCGAGAGTGTTGCTAGATTAATTCAGAAATTTAAACTAGAACCTATTATCTTAAGGGAACAAGCAAATAAAGGGAAAACTATAATTGAAAAAATAGAAGAGTATTCAAATGTAGGATATGGAATAGTTTTATACACTCCTTGTGATTTAGGAAAGAAAAATGGAGATAATGAGTTGAATCCAAGAGCAAGACAAAATGTTGTTTTTGAACATGGATATTTAATAGGTAAAATTGGAAGAGATAAAGTATGCGCTCTAAAAAAGGAAAATGTTGAAACACCTAGTGACATATCAGGAGTAGTATATATAGAAATGGATTCAAATAATTCATGGCAATATGAAATTGCTGATGAATTAAAGTCTTTAGGATATAATGTAGATAAAAACAAAATATAGATAAGAAAACTCGAGACCTTTAAGGGTCTCTTTTTTTATGAAGACCATTCTATTATACCTATTATAAATATCTAATCATAAAATTCCCTATTCATAAACAAAAACCTGTTATATTTCGAGGGGCAATATGATATACATTGACCTGGAAAATAAATCCTAGTGAGCCCACCCCCTCTTATATACAACTAAATAATTTAGATATAAGAAGCCTCTATCTACCCATGCGTAGGTAGGGGCTTTTTGTTATATATAAAAATATGAAAGGAGTCAAAATTATGTCTAAAAGAGAAGAAAACAGAAGAAAGATAGCATCCTATGTATTTAAAAGAGCATGGAAACTCTTTAAAAAGCAAGGCGCTAAGTACATGTACACATTTGCAACATGTTTAAAGCTGGCCTGGAGGATAGTTAGAGGCTATGCACATTTAAGTTTCAGTAAGGTTAGAGGAGTAAGCTTTAAAAACAGCGATGGTAAAAGTAGACAAACAGTAATAGCTGCTCTAAGAAAATACTCTCCTGAAGAAATAAGCTTATACTTTGAGAGAGAACCTGACAATCCATATGATCCTAATGCTATTAAAGTTATGGCTAAGGTGGCAGGTAAGGGTACAGCTCAAATAGGATATGTCGCTAAAGAACTTGCTGAAGATATATCAGTAGAATTAGATTTTAATAGAAAGGCGGTGGTTATATTAGAAGATATAACAGGAGTTCCTTCAAGGATGTTAGGAGTAAATTTCCGATACATTCTTGTATAAAAAAAGACCACATATGTGGCCCAATCCAATTTTATTATAAACCATATATGTAAAATATTCAATGGTAGTTTTTTTAGAGGTGTGCTGGCATGGCAGTGCATCTTATTTTTTTATGGCCTGAAAATGTTGGAAAATGAACAATGTTGAAGAAGTTGAGATTTTCGGGTATAGAACAGACTACTAAACTGTAAAAGCTTGTCAAAAAGCAACCTCGTAAGTCTCAGAGTATGTTAGAAGTTTAAGTTAATATCTAAAATAAAGGAGAATGAAAATGATTATAAATTATAGAAATAAGAGGAATATAGATCTACTTAAGATGATGATAAACGAAGAGAACAATGTTGGTGTGGAAGAAGAAATTCTTAATAGGTTCGGAGATAATATTGCCGAGATACTCCTTCACTCTACAGAATTAGAACTTACAGCTATTAAAGGAATAGGTCCAAAGAAAGCTTCTCAGATAATTGCATTCAGAGAAATTATAAGAAGGCTCTATGAAGTGCCAGCATTAGAGAATAATAAGATAACAAGTCCAACTGACGTATTTAACTTGGTAAAAGGTAACCTTATGCATGAGGAAATTGAGCATTTCCAAATCCTTATACTGGATACTAAGAATAAAGTTAAGAACATAGAGAATATCAGTACAGGTTCTTTAAATTCATCTATAGTGCATCCAAGGGAAGTATTTAATACTGCTATTAGAAGAAGAGCAGCTAACATTATAGCTGTTCACAACCATCCATCTGGTGATACAAAGCCTTCCAGAGAAGATATTTCTATTACAGAAAGGCTAGTAAAAGCAGGAGAGCTTGTAGGCATAAAACTACTGGATCATATTATAGTGGGAAACTGCAGCTATCTTAGCTTTAAAGAAGAAGGTATCATCTAAATAAAAAAGGGGCAGTTTCGGCTGCTCCTATAAGTTTATATTTATGCACCATATGTATATAATTATGAAATATATTTAATCATATTCCTAGTATTTGCAAGGCCTTCGGCCTAAATGCAATAACATAGCATACTTTATGGTTGATATTAATTCATTATTTGTTAATGGTCTGGGTAATACTCTAAAGCATTTTCGTAATCATAATAGCTCTTTTAATCCACTCTATTTCTTCAAAATCAATACTAACAACCTGATAATTTGAACTTTGTGAACAAGGTATCAGAATAAGTTCGTCCTTAGATTTGAACACTTTTCTTAAGATATGGCTATGTTCTGACTTTATCTTCACAAGATAAATCTTTCCATTTTCGATAGAGTCAGGAGCATCTATATTTTTATCATTATAAGTAACAACATCATCTTTATATATTCCTAGTAAGTTCATAGAATTATCATTAATTTCAGCTCTCTGTATGCTTTCCTTAACTTTAACTATATTATTAATCCCGCCATCTCGATTTTGTTTACCTATTAATTTTCTATTTTTAGGAGTTAGCCATGAAGTTACATCTGATAGAGCTGAATAGTAGCTTTCTAGTTCCTGTTCGGATAATTCTTTTTTATCAAAGTTCAATCCTTTAGGATGGATCCAATATTCGTAACCTCCTACTATTTCACTCACTTCTACTTCTAAGTAATTGCAAAGCTTAGTAATAGTTTGAATAGAAGGAAGATATTTGCCGTTAGCAACGTCTGATATATAACTGTAGCTCATATCAATATTTTTAGCTACATCCCTATAAGTCTTCATTGAAGTTTTAATGGCAACCTTAATTCTATTACCTATTATTTCTTTAACATCATCAATGGTTAAATCTTCTTTATCGTAATCTTTTTCTATTGGTTTCAATAATTTATACCTCCATTACATATTCTAGATTTAATATTAGTATAAACTTAAGCCATGAAAAATACAAGTCTTTTATTATAGTTTTAATGATAAGAGCTGTATATGGTAATATATTTACAATACAAGTTTATAGTTATTGTAAAAATATACTTGACTTAATACCATAACAATAATATAATGGTGTTAGTTATAGTTTGTAGCATACAATATAAATACAGTGAATTTGTTACTGTATAAAAATTAAAGGAGGAAACATGACTATAAAAATCGACGAAAACTTAATATTAGCAGCAGTATTTGGAGAGGATAGTTCGAGCAGTAAGCAAGAAATTGAGATAGATGAAAGATTAAAGCTATCAGAATTTCACGTAAATTTGGAACGACGCTACACTTCAAAGTCTTATTCTTCAAAAATACTTAACGATGCTGAATGGCACAAACAGTTGCACTTTCTATACTTCAATAATTTCAATTATGGAACAAGCTTCGTAGGAAATAAAAACTTTAAGGAATACTATCCACTAAACAATAATCAATACAACGAAGTATGTGAAAACCTAGAAAAAAAAGGATTTATATGTAGAGAAAAAATGTCAGAAAAGCCAGGTGGATCAACTAAGGACAAGCGAACAGAGACAACTACCTACCTCTCTCCAGTTTACGACCCACATACTGAAACAATAATTAAACAAAAAATCACAAACAATAGCTTTTATACAAATGTAAACAAGGTTCATTACTCAGAAATACCGAAGGAGGTACTAGATATCATACTAAAAGATAGAAAATTAAACATAGTACACAAAAGGTTGATTTTCAAGGTGTATAGGTTCAACAAATATAAGCTTTTCGGCGGTGTAGATCCCAACTTTATTCACAGAGAGGAGGGGAGGTTGTATATGAGCTACCGCCTTATGGATGACTTAAGATTATCACGAAAGGAGGTTGAAGATATGCTGGAACATATAGAAAAATTCGGCTACATCTACTGGAATAAAGTAAATGTATACGAGGAGAATCTCGACCAGGACACAAGGTTGAGAGTCACACATCAAAGATTAGAAAACAGCAAAGAAGTTGATATTATCACACCAACACACCAATTGAAGAGGGAGGTTATCAATGATTAATCTAAAATTAGACACACGTCCTAACCCCAGAGAGAAGGAGGTTTATATGGA
>DPPH01000125.1:1011-2627 GCA_003539375.1 Clostridiales bacterium | reverse complement strand
GCTATTATAAGCATTGAAAATACAATAGGAGATTTCCCGGTTAAAGGGGATGTATCAATTATAATGAACTTCTACACATGCAGAAACTTGAACATCCAAGGCCTTGTGAAGAATACTATGGATGCTTTGAACGGAATAGTAATAACTGATGACGATAGAGTAAACTCGTTACTCGCTAAGATAAAACCATCAGGTGGGCCTGAATATGAAAAAACCACCATTGACGTTGTAACTTCAAAGCCTATACTAAGCCTTGATAAAACTAGGGAAGATTTTAAGGATTACAAAGTCCTAACTATAGAAGTAGATGCAGTATTAGAAGATCGTTTTCTACCTTATCCGAAGACGATGAATGTATCTGGTGTAGTTGGAGTTAATACTCAAACAGATGAAGAGATATCAGAGCTTGTTACAAACCAGTACGATGGAGAAATTATTAACTCAGAAGTAGAAGTAGCTGCTGTATTTTATATAGGTCCCGATGATAAAGGAGATATCGATAACTACAGCTTGAACTACCTTAATAACTTGAAGGGCATTGTACTAGAAGATATAAGGCAGATCCAGACATTGCTGTTAAACAAAGTAAATACTGATATAGATACCTTGTCTGTAAATATTGATATAAAAGAAAAAGACTACAAATATATATAAAAGAGATAGTATATATAAAAGGTGATTTAGATATATAAATTGTATGTTGATATATAAAGAAATAATAAAACAGGAGGAAAAATATGCAGAAAACTAATTATTTAACACCTAAAGATTTATCGGACAGATTTAAGATTAAAAAGCAAAAGTCTTACGAACTTTTTCACCGTGAAGATTTCCCCTCTATAAGAATTGGCCGAAAGCTCTTAGTCCGAGAGGATAAACTCTTAGAGTGGGAAGAGAACCAACTTATGTAAGATTAAAGAGTACTACTATAATTGAGTTTGACCCTATACCTCCACTATAAAATAACAATCGGTGGAGGTGTAAATTTATAAACATAATTTAAAAAAGGAGGCCAAAATGGCTAAAAGAAGAGCAAATGGTGAAGGTACAATTTATTATGATAAACAAAGGAAGGTATGGGTATGCCAAATACCTGATGGAATAAATCCAAAAACTGGTAAACTAAAACGGAAAACTTTTACAGCTAAAACAAAAAGAGAGGCTTTAGATAGAGCCGCTGATTATAAAGCTGCACGTAAAAGAGGAGAAGTTGTTAAAAAGAGTAATATACTTTTAATAGACTGGCTATATAGGTATCTAGAAATTCATAAAAAAATACATCTAAGTAGTAACACTTATATTATTTACAAGAATATGATAGATTCCTATTTTAAAAATAGTAATATCGGCAACACTAAATTACAAGCTTTAACAATAGAAGAAATTCAGATCTTCTTCAATAACCTACAGGCGGTTAGAAATAAAAACAAAACTTTCCTAGCTCCAAGTACCATTAAAAACATCTACTCCTTTTTAAAAGCTGCTTTAAAAAAAGCTATTCAATCTAAATACATAAATGAAAATCCAGCTATAGGTTGTGAATTGCCAATAGTAGAAGAAGACAATAACCCAGATCACTATAGATTAGAAGAGATAAAAAAAATACTTGATTCTAT
>DPPH01000125.1:0-765 GCA_003539375.1 Clostridiales bacterium | reverse complement strand
CTCTATCGAAGAAAAAACTATTTATGACTATATAATAAAATTAGCACTTGCTACAGGATTAAGACAAGGAGAATTATTGGCACTTACTTGGGGTAATATAAACTTTACAAAATCAGTAATAGAAGTAAGGATGTCAGTCAGTAGAAAAGAAAATACAGATTCCAGTTCATCTAATAAATATGTTAAGTACATCAAGAGTCCTAAAACTACATCTAGTAAAAGAGATGTCCCAATAGATGATAACGTTATTAGTATATTAAAAAGATATAGGATGAAAGTTATTAAAGATGAAAAACTAAACAAAAAGGAACTGCCAAATAAGAAACTGGTGTTCTCAAATAAAAACGGTGACTTGATAAATAGAGAAAGTTTAAGGTATAATTGGAAAAAGACAGTTGAAAAAGCTGGTGTTAGGTATTTAACATTCCATAAATTAAGGGCTTCATATGCTAGCTTATTAGCAGTAAATGGCATTTCTTTAAAGGGAGTAAGTAAATTATTAGGCCATTCAAAATCTACCACTACTGCAAAATACTACGTTGCTACAGATGATACAGAGCTGAGGAAAGCTGCAAATATTACAGGTAATTTATATGAATAGTCTAAATATCATCTAATAGTGTTTCAACTGCATGTTTTTACTGCATTTTTGTATTTAATGTTAACAAATTCAACAACTAAAGAAGGCTGAGAGGCCTTCTGTTAACTTTACTATAGTGTAATTATATTATAATATATAGGTATTTTTTATTAATTGTAGTATAA
>DPPH01000198.1:4148-5102 GCA_003539375.1 Clostridiales bacterium | reverse complement strand
TGATTTGTCTTGTATCTAATAAAGAACGAGAACAAGGAGGAAATAAAATGAATAGTATTTTTTCAGAAACACGCAAACTCACTTTTTTAGGAGTTATGCTGGCTTTAACAATAGTTTTTGTGGCGGTAACAGCAATACCAACTGCTTCTGCAACTATGGCTTTACTAATTTTTATACCAACTATTGTTACTTCAATCGTAATGGGTCCAAAAGCTGGAGCTTTGATGGGATTTTTAGCAGGTGCAACAACCATGTTGCGAGCAATTATTGCTCCCCTTAATCCTTTTGATGTCTTATTTATAAACCCATTAGTATCTATACTTCCAAGGATTTTTGTAGGAGTAACCCCTTATCTAATTTTTAAACTTATAAAGAGTTCAATTAAGAACGAAACTGGAGATAAGGTTGCTTTAATTTTTGCAGGTGCCGGTGGAGCTATAACAAATACAGCATTGGTTATGACAATGTTGTATATAATTTATGCTCAAAAAGTTGTAGAAATGGTAGGTGTTGGTTTTAAAGTTTTCCTAATCAGCATTATTACTACAAATGCTTTGATTGAAGCAGCAGCAGCAGCGGTTCTTACAGTTCCGGCTGTAATAGCTTATAGAAAAATATCTAAACAGTAAGGAGAACAAAATGTTTTTAGCAATTGATGTAGGTAATACTAATATCAATTTAGGAGTGTGGGATGGAGATAATTTTCACGGTCCTTGGAGAATGATAACAAATACAAAGAAAACCTCTGATGAATACGGATTATTAATCAAACAACTTCTGAAGGAAAATGAAATCGATACAAGCAAATTAGATAGTGTAATTGTTTCTTCAGTAGTACCTAATATCATGTATTCTTTGAGAAGAGCAATAGAAAAATATCTGAATTTTACCCCATTGATAGTTGGACCGGGTACTAAGACTGGGCTGGCTATTAAGGCAGAAAATCCAAAAGAA
>DPPH01000198.1:3271-3930 GCA_003539375.1 Clostridiales bacterium | reverse complement strand
TTAAGGCAGAAAATCCAAAAGAAGTGGGTGCCGACCGTATAGTTGATGCTGTAGCAGCCTATGAAATTTACGGAGGTCCTGTAATAGTAATTGACTTTGGTACTGCCACTACCTACGACGTGGTTAATGAAAATGGAGAATTTATTGCAGCAATAACATCTCCAGGTATTCAAATTAGCGCCGATGCTCTATGGAGCAAAGCCGCTCAACTACCAAATATTGAAATACAGAAACCAAAAAGTATTTTAGCTAGAAATACAATTACAAGTATGCAGGCAGGATTGGTATATGGATATATAGGTCAGGTAGAATATATTGTCAAAGAAATAAAAAAAGAATTAAAAATGGATTACATTAAAGTAGTAGCAACAGGAGGACTTGCAAATATAATTTTCGGTGAAACAAAATACATCGACGACTATGATCTGCTTCTTACAATGCGAGGCTTAAAAATAATTCACGCGAAGAACATAGACCAGATAAAGAAAGATAAATAGAGATACTTAAGACAAAATTATAAGATAGCAAGGTCATGCCTTGCTATCTTTATTGAGTGAAGGAGGAAGTATGGATTTAGTAAAGAAGTTTGTAAAATACTACAAACCCCATAAAGGATTATTTTTTCTAGATATGGCTTTTGCTTTTGGGATAGCCTCTCT
>DPPH01000198.1:926-3072 GCA_003539375.1 Clostridiales bacterium | reverse complement strand
ATGGCTTGTGCTTTAGGAATAGCCTCTCTGGATTTAATATTTCCTATTTTTTCAAGAACATTAATTAACGATTTTATCCCTGATAGAAACCTTAGAGCTATAATAATAGCTTCTTTAGTAATGTTTGTACTTTATATCTTAAAGGGTGTTTTTTACTATATTGTTAACTATTGGGGCCACGTTTTAGGTGTAAGAATGGAATACGACATGCGTAAAAAGCTTTTTGAACATTTTCAAATAATGGATGTAAGTTTTTTCGATAACAGAAGAACGGGAAAATTAATGTCCAGAATAGTAAATGACCTAAATCTTATCGCCGAACTTGCTCACCACGGACCGGAAGATTTATTTTTATCTGTATTAATGTTTATAGGTTCTTTTATTATTCTATTAACTATAGAAGTTAAACTTACATTAATCATATTTGCATTTTTACCATTTATGCTCTGGTTTTCCATTGTAAAAGGTGTGAAAATGAGAGGGAATTTTAGGCAGGTAAGAAAGAAAATAGCAGATGTTAATTCAAACATCGAAAACAGTATTTCAGGTGTAAGAGTAGCTAAATCTTTTACTAATGAAGAATACGAATTAGAAAAATTTGATGAAGGAAATATCCACTTTAGAAATTCAAAACAGGATGCTTATAAAACCATGGCTGAATTTCATACAGGTATAAATTTTCCCACAAACTTTTTAAATCTTTTAACTATAGCCTTAGGTGGGTACTTCGTTTATATAGGGAATATAAATTACGGAGATCTTGTTGCTTATATATTATACATTAACTTCTTTATGGAACCGATTAAAAGACTGACTAACTTCACCCAACAGTTCCAGGATGGAATGTCAGGATTTGAAAGATTTTTAGAAATTTTAGATATACCTCCTAAAATTAAAGACGTTAAAAATCCAACGGTCCTTAATGATGTGAAAGGTGAAATAAAAGTAGAGAATGTTGAATTCTCCTATGATGATGACGACGAATCTAAGGTACTCCACAATATAAATATAGACATAAAATCTGGAACAACTATGGCAATTGTAGGTCCTTCAGGTGGAGGCAAAACTACCTTATGTCACTTGATACCAAGATTTTACGATGTAACAAAGGGTCGTATTACCATAGATGGAGTTGATATAAAGAATGCCTCTATACAATCACTAAGAAAAAATATTGGTTTAGTTCAACAAAGTGTTTTCCTATTTACAGGAACAATTAAAGAAAACATAAAATACGGAAATATCGATGCTACTGACGAAGAAGTAGTTGAGGCAGCAAAACAAGCAAGTATACACGATTTTATCATGTCTTTGCCAAACAGATATGATACTTATATAGGAGAAAGGGGAGTTAAGCTTTCCGGAGGTCAGCAGCAGAGAATATCTATAGCTAGAATTTTCCTTAAAAACCCTCCTATTCTTATACTTGATGAAGCTACATCAGCCTTAGATAATGCAACAGAGATTCTTATACAAAAATCACTAGAGAGATTATCTAAAGGACGTACTACTCTTGTAATAGCTCACAGACTATCAACAATACAAAATGCAGATGAAATTATTGTTTTAACAGATAAGGGTATACAAGAAAGAGGAAACCATAAATCCCTTCTGGAAAAAGACGGTATATATGCCGATTTATACAATTCACAATTTTCAAATTTTATGAATATAAGCGAAGGATAAAAATGGGGCTGTCGGAAAACAAGGAAATTTAGCTCCTGATTCATAAAAAAGTGAAACCTGCTAAAATTACAGCTTTTTACAGTTGTAAACATTAGCAGGTTTTTTGTTTTTCAAAAATGTTGATTAATTTTGGGTACAACAAAAACAGGTGTGTAAAACTTTTAAGCAAATTTTTCTTAAGCTGCTTTTTGGTTCTTTTTACCTGTGAATTCTTGGATTTGACCAGATGTGAATTTATGGTATTTGTTGATATTTTTACCTAGGGAATGAAGTAAAAATTCTTTATAGACTTTTTCTTCTGAGCGATAATTGAATTTTCTGAATTTGTCGTTTTCTTTTGTGTCTCCAAAGTGACCTTCGGTTTGAATTGACCTAATTTGCCTGTTTAGTATTCCTTTTTCGCTTTGGATATTTTCATTGGTTTCTTTTTTTAATTCTTCCCATCTTTCATTGACTTTCA
>DPPH01000198.1:472-659 GCA_003539375.1 Clostridiales bacterium | reverse complement strand
TCGTATTGGTATAGGCATTTAGGTTTGAATTTGCATCCACTGCAGTCTTTACACCTGTATACTTTTAAGGTCCTTAGGAAGTTTCTTCTTTTTACTTTTTGTGTCTGTATGTATTCTAGCTTTCTCTTGTTGTGACAGATGTAGTAGGTTTTATCTTTGTCTGTTACTTTTTTCATGTTGTAGTATT
>DPPH01000198.1:0-249 GCA_003539375.1 Clostridiales bacterium | reverse complement strand
TTTTTCATGTTGTAGTATTTACTGATGTCTTCTTTGTACCCTTTTGTTTTTTGTTTTTCATGGCTTTGGAGTTTTATGTAGCTTTTAATATTTTTTTCTTTTAGGTATAGTAGGTTTTGTTCACTACAGTATCCACTGTCTGCTGTTACTTCTTTTAGTTTTTCTTCTAAATTTTCAGTGTGTTTTTTAATGACCGGAATTAAGGTGTTGTAGTCAGTTCTATCATTACTTACATATGTATGGATTATG
>DPPH01000191.1 GCA_003539375.1 Clostridiales bacterium | reverse complement strand
GATAATACTACTGCTCCAACTGCACTTCCTGGTATTCCTAAAGAAATAGTTGTAATCATTCCTCCTCCGGCTGTCGAGTTGTTTCCGGATTCTGATGCTATGATACCATCAGCTATACCAGTACCAAATTTTTCCGGGTGTTTTGAGCCTTTTTTTGCCTGGTCGTAGGCTAAAATATTGGAAATACTCGCTCCAGCTCCCGGTACTGCTCCTATAAAAGTACCTATTAAAGAAGATCTTAGTAAGTTTATAGGTTGACTTAATGTTATTTTCAATCCTTTTACTAAATCTATATCAAACTTTTTATTTACAGCTTGACTTTTACTTTTGAGTTCATCATCTGAGTGTATGTTGTGGCTTTCTATTTCGCTAAATAATCTTGATATAGCAAACATTCCTATTAGAACTGTTAAAAATGGTACTCCAGCTTGCAAGTAGTATAGTCCGAATGTATATCTTGGAACTCCAGTCATAGGGTCTATACCTACGTTAGCTATTGCAAGACCAAATAATCCTGCTAGTAGCCCTTTTTCAACTGATTCCCTCCTAATTAATATATGTGAATACCAAACTACAAACCAGTGTAAAGATTTTGCATTATGATATATCCACCTTTTTAAAAAACTTATTTATATTTCTCAATAACTTTATTATTGTTCCTAAGTAACATTCAATAAGTAAGTTAAAATTTTATCTTAATAATCCCCTGCTCAAGAATTTTGTAATATTTATTAATTTAATATAGTATTTATTTATACTGTTCTCGACAAGCTGTTTATTTATTAAGATTTTGTAATTTTACTACATTTTTATGATTTTGTCCAGTAATCTCATCTTTCGTTTTGTAAGTTTTGTATTAATTTATGGTTAAATAAAAAAACATTATGTAAGCCATTTATAATAAAAATTTTTATATAAATTTCTATATAAATTTTGACTTACATAATGTAGTTTTTTAGATTATTTTAACTTTTTCATTTATAAATAATTTACTGATTTTAACTTACTCATATTTACCTTTTAGTCTTACAAACCTAACCTTTTCAATGAATTCTTCGCTTATTTTTCCATCGGAATCTTTTCTTACTAAGATAAGGTCTTGAACATCTGGGGGACCAACTGGAATTATCATTCTTCCATTTGGAGCAAGCTGGTCTAAAAGTTCCTTGGGTATTTCCGATGCTGCTGCTGTTACCATTATCCTGTTGTAGGGAGAATGGTCTTCCCATCCCAAGCTACCGTCGTCTAATTTATAGCGTATATTCTTAAACCCTGCATTTTCCAGTCTATCTTTTGCTTTAATGTAAAGAGGCTCGATTCTTTCCACAGTGTAAACTTCTTTAGCAAATTTTGCAAGCAAGGCAGTTTGGTATCCCGATCCTGTACCTATTTCCAGAACCCTGCATTTTTTGTGAATTTCCAAAAGAAGGGTCATTTTTAGAACTAAACTAGGCTGTGATATGGTCTGACCATATCCTATAGGAAAGGGCGTATCTTCTTTAGCATATTCCTTATACTCATCCATAAAGTAGCTTCTATCCAGTTCTTTGTAGTATTCCATTAGTCTTTCTTTTTCTAAAAACATATCCTATCCCTTCTTTTAATCATCTATTCTTGAACTCCACAGTTTAACACTATGTAATTATCAAAATTTCCTTGGAATGTATTATTTTCATCTATAATGGAGGACCTTTCACCATCTAATTTATTATTATTATTTATTATGTGTAGTTGGATGAATCCAAGTACAGCAAAAAATATAAGCACTAGGGCTATTTTTTTATTCATTATCAAGTCACCTCGTGCTTATATTTTACTCCTACTTCTCAGCTTTTTCAAATTCTTCTTTTATTTTTTCTAAAAGTTCTTTATCCTTTAGTATATCTACTGCAGTCAGTACCAGTGCCCCTATGGTTTTTTTCATGTTGTCGTAAGCAAATTCTGTCAGAGTACAGCTGGCAAATTCTCTTGTATGGGGTGCTACATTAGTATCATTTGTTATATCAAAATACGGGTGTATAGTCGGACAAATATGACTTACATTCCCTGCATCCACTGAGCCGTATCCTTCTCTAGGATCTTTGATATCTTCTTCAGGAATTCCCATATCTATTAATTTTTCTACAAATAAATCGTCCATAGTGTGGTTTGTAACTAGGTTGTCGTAGTTTAGTTCGTAGTTTGAAATCTTAATTTCTGCTCCTGCTCCTAATGCTGCTCCTTTTGCACAATTTTTAACTCTATCTACCAATTCATCTAGATAGGTCTTGGTTTGAGCTCTTACATAGAATTGTGCTACAGCTTTTTCCGGTATGATATTCGCTGCATCTCCACCGTTTGTTATAATACCGTGGATTCTAGCATCAGATCTAACCTGCTGTCTCAGGGCATTTATGTTGTTAAAGGTGTTGATCGCAGCATCTAGGGCGTTTATACCTTTTTCAGGAGCTGCAGCTGCATGGGAAGTTCTTCCGGTAAATTCGAATTCAATTGGTTCTAAGGCTAAGGACTTGCCGCTTCTGTTGTAGGCAAAATTTGGATGAGCCATCATAGCTACATCAACATCATCAAAGGCACCTTTATCTGCAAATATTACTTTTGCTCCACTGGTTTCTTCTGCTGGAGTACCAAAAGCTACTACTTTTCCACCTATTTCATCAATTATGCTTTTTAAAACTATAGATGCTCCCGTACTTGTAGTACCTAATATGTTGTGACCGCATCCGTGTCCAATTCCTGGAAGGGCATCATATTCGATTAAAAAAGCTACCGTCGGTCCTTCTTTTCCAGAATCATACTCTGCTCTAAATCCTGTTTCTATCCCCATGTAACCGGATTCTACTTCAAATCCGTATTTTTCAAGTATTTTTTCATGGAGTTTAGCTGATTTGAATTCTTTATATCCCAGTTCAGGGTTTTCATAAATTTCTTCACTTAACTGTCTTAATTCTTCTTCAAGATTGTCAATAAGTTGCGCTACTTTTTCTTTCATCTTACATTTCTCCCTTTTTGAATTTTATGAACCTTCCCAGTCTACCTTCTTTTACTTCATTATTTTCTACAGCTACTTTTCCACCTAAAATCACGTGGCTTATCCCTACTGGAGGCAGGGTTGGTTCAGCAAAAGTTGCTCCATCTTCAACAGTATCAGGATCAAATATAGTAATATCTGCATCCAT
>DPPH01000148.1:3300-4143 GCA_003539375.1 Clostridiales bacterium | reverse complement strand
GTTATTTATTACGATGAAAAAGACTTTAAGAAAAAACTTGGATATGTTCCCCAGAGTAATGCCTTGTATGATAATTTGACTGGATTTGATAACCTTTCATTTTACTATGATATTTTAGGAGTTAAGGGTAATAAAAAAGAAATTATTAATAAAATAGGTAAATACCTAGATATAGAAAAACATCTAGATAAAAAAGTTTCAAAATATTCCGGTGGAATGAAACGAAAACTTGATATTGCTGCAGCACTTCTAAATAATCCGGAAATTTTAATTATGGATGAACCTACCGCAGGTCTTGATATAGTTACAAGAAATAGTATAGCCTCATTAATTAAGGACTTGAACAAAGAGGGTAAAACCGTAATATTCACGAGCCATTACGTTAGTGAAATGAAAAATTTATGTGATAAAATTATATTATTAAAAGATAAAAAAATAATATTCCAAGGAAGTATTAAAGAATTAAACAATGAATATCCTGAAATCAAAAGCATAGAAGAAATTTATCTTTATTTATACAGCTAGTAATATTTACAAATTTTTAAAAAAGTATTGACAGCTATGTAACAAAATGCTAATATAAGTGACAATTAATAAAAGTTATGACGGAGAACAAAGTTTTTACTTTTTAGTTACAGAGAGTCAATGGTGGTGGAAATTGATACTATGGTAAAAGCGAACTCACTCCAGAGCTGGTTTTTTGAAGAATAGTAGGAAAACACGGGAGCTTACGTTATAAAGCTAGGATTTGATGGAATCCGAATGAGGTGGTGATTTTATATCACAACCAGAGTGGTACCGCGGGATAAGTATACCCGTCTCTGACTATATGTTAGAGACGGG
>DPPH01000148.1:0-2971 GCA_003539375.1 Clostridiales bacterium | reverse complement strand
GGGTGTTCAATGAATTTAAAAGAAAAGGTACAGATGGCAAAGCAGTTGGAAAATCTTAAAGTTGATGTTATAGAAGCAGGATTTGCAGCAGCTTCTGAAGGAGATTTAAAAGCAATAAAGGAGATAGCAAAGGTTGTTAAAACATCAACTGTGGCAAGCTTATCAAGGGCAAAAAAAGAAGATATAGATAAAGCATGGGAGGCTGTGAGGGAAGCTGTAAAACCTAGAATACATACTTTTATAGCGACTTCACCTATTCATATGACCTATAAATTAAAAATGACGGAAAAGGAAGTTATGGAAAAAGCTGTAGAGATGGTTGCTTATGCTAAAGGTTATTGTGAAGATGTAGAATTTTCAGCTGAAGATGCGACGAGAAGTAGTGTTGATTTCTTAGCAAAGCTTTTTAAGGAAGTAATAAAAGCAGGGGCTACGACTGTAAACATACCAGATACCGTTGGCTACACTACACCTAATGAATTTCACGACTTTATAATGGATATAAGAAGTAAGTGTCCTGAACTAGATGAAGTTGATATTTCGGTTCACTGCCATGACGACCTAGGACTGGGAGTTGCAAATTCTATTGCAGCTATAAATGCCGGGGCAACTCAAATAGAATGTACAGTAAATGGTATTGGAGAAAGAGCAGGAAATGCTGCATTAGAAGAAATAGTAATGGCTCTTGAAACTAGAAAGGATGTATTCGAGACTTTAACAAATATAGATACAGCTCAAATTTATAGAAGTAGTCAGCTTCTTAGTAGGATAACTGGAGTCAAGGTTCAGCCAAATAAAGCTATAGTAGGAGCTAATGCTTTTGCCCATGAATCAGGCATACATCAACATGGAGTGTTAAGCAATAAAGAAACTTACGAAATCATGACTCCTGAATCTATAGGATTAAATCAAAACAAACTTGTTTTAGGAAAACATTCCGGGAGACATGCTTTTAAAGATAAGATCGAAACCATGGGTTACAAACTTACTTCTGAAGAGTTAAATAAAGCCTTTATAAGATTTAAAGAAGTAGCAGATAAAAAGAAAGAAGTATATGATAGGGACATAGATGCAATAATATCTAGACAAAGCTCAGTTGGTGAAGAGAAATTTAAATTAAAAAGATTTGTAATAAACAGTGGAAATAGTATAACTGCCACAGCTGCAGTTTTACTTGAAAAAGATGGAGAAGAAATCGAAGTTATTGATACTGGTGATGGACCAATAGATGCAGCCTTTAATGCAATAGAAAAAATTTCAGGAACAAAGGTAAAATTAGAAGACTTTTCACTTAGCTCGGTTACTGAAGGAAAAGATGCTTTAGGGGATGCAATAGTAAAACTTAGGGAAAAAGGTGCTATTTTTATTGGTAGAGGATTAAGCACCGATGTAGTGGAAGCTAGTGTTAAGGCATATATCAATGCTTTAAACAAAATGAAGGATCAAGAAAACATTAAAAACTTGGAGGTAGTGTAATGGGAATGACTATGACACAAAAGATAATAGCAAATCACTGCGGTAAAACTAGTGTAGAAGTCGGAGAATTTGTAGAAATGAACCTAGATATAGTTCTAGGTAATGATATTACTACACCGGTAGCTATTAATGAATTTAATAAGATGGGGGCAGAAGAAGTATACGACAAAGAAAAAATAGTAATAGTTTTGGATCACTTTACTCCCAATAAAGATATAAAATCAGCCCAGCAGTGTAAAATATCAAGAGAATTTGCAAAAGAAAAGGAAATAGTAAACTTTTTCGATGTAGGGCAGATGGGTATAGAACATGCCTTACTTCCTGAAAAAGGACTGGTAGTTGCTGGAGACACGGTAATAGGTGCGGATTCTCATACATGTACCTACGGAGCACTAGGAGCCTTTTCTACAGGGGTAGGCAGCACTGATATGGCTGGAGGAATGGCTCTGGGGACTACATGGATAAAAGTGCCATCAGCTTTAAAAATAAATATTACGGGTAAGAAGAAACCTTTTGTAAGCGGTAAAGACTTAATCCTTCACCTAATAGGAAAAATTGGAGTAGATGGAGCCTTATACAAGTCTATAGAATTCACAGGAGAAGGCATTAAAGAACTCTCCATGGATGATAGGTTTTCAATTTCCAATATGGCAGTAGAAGCCGGAGGTAAAAACGGAATATTCCCGGTAGATGATAAAACAATAAACTATATGGAAGAAAGAAAAATAAAAGAATGGAAAATTTTTCAAGCAGATGAAGATGCAGTATATGATCAAGTAATTGATATAAATTTAAATGAACTAGAACCTACTGTAGCATGTCCAAGTTCTCCGGAAAATACTAAGCCAATCGATGAAATTAAAGACATATATATAGATCAGGTCGTTATAGGATCCTGTACAAATGGAAGAATTGAAGACATGAGAGCAGCAGGTCAAATACTTAAAAACAGAAAAGTAGATCCAGGAGTAAGAACAATAATAATCCCAGCAACCCAGGAAATATATAAACAGTGTATAAAAGAAGGGCTTTTGGAAATATTTATAGATGCGGGAGCCGTAGTGAGCACCCCTACCTGTGGTCCTTGTCTAGGAGGTCATATGGGAATACTAGCAGCTGGAGAAAAAGCTGTAACTACTACCAATAGAAACTTTATAGGAAGAATGGGACATAAGGAATCAGAAGTTTATCTAGCCAGTCCTGCAGTAGCAGCAGCATCAGCAGTGACAGGTAAAATAGAAAATCCAAACAACTTAAAGTAGGAGGGAAAAATGGATATAAAAGGAAAAGCATATAAATTTGGTAGTGATATTGATACAGATTTGATAATCCCTGCAAGATACTTAAACACAACTGAACCTGAAGAACTAGCTAAGTACTGCATGCAGGATATAGATGAAACTTTCACAGAAAAGATAAACCAGGGAGACATAATAGTAGCAGGAAAAAACTTCGGATGCGGTTCTTCAAGAGAACATGCCCCTATAGCTATAAA
>DPPH01000285.1:3978-5467 GCA_003539375.1 Clostridiales bacterium | reverse complement strand
CCTTTTCCTAATGAGGATACTACTCCTCCTGTTACAAATATGTACTTAGTCATGTATTTTACCTCCAAATAAAAAAGGTCAAAAAAAAGGGTTTTTTTTTTGGCCTTTCAACTTTATATATGATTTTTTTATCTCTTTAACGAAGTTAATTTTATATTATTTCACTTATTAAGTCAAGATGGAGTATAGAAATATTTATTAGATTATTATAAAATTTAGTATATTTTGTTGTTATTTGAAATTCAAAATGCTAAACTATAATTGGTTTTAACATATTAAACACCAACTAAAGGAGACGACTATGATTATAGATAAAAAAGGAAAATTATTCGGGAAAATAAATATTATAGATTTGGTTGTAGTGGTTGTAATTTTATTTTTTGCTTACAATGCTTTTTCAACTACAAATGAAATCGAGAGCGAAGAGGTTATGCAGAGTGAAGAAGCCTACATGACTTTAGAATTTCGAGAGGTTCATTCTAATTTTTTAAATGTAGTAGAAGTAGGAGATGTAGTTAAGGACTCTGTAAGGGGTTTTGTATTGGGAGAAATTATTGAAGTTGAAAGTGAAAGCTACAAGGAAATGGTGACTACTACCGACGGTAAGGTGGAATATAAATCGATTCCCGGCCTTTACAATATTCAGGTAGTTCTTGATATACAGGGGATTTTCGACGGCAACGGTGTACTAGTCCAGTCTAAAAGATATTACATAGGTTCTGAAACTAGAATAAAAACTGAAGACTACGTTACGGATGCTTTTGTATTAGATATAAGTAAAAACGAAGGTGAGCTGAATGACTAGTACTGTATTTAGAAGGATTTCAGATAATTTACTTTTCTGGATTAAAAACAGCCTCATCTTTAAGTTGTTTTACTCTTTTTACTTAAAGTTTAAGGGATACTTTGAAGGAAGCTATTTTGTAAAGTTGATGTACTTCTTTAAGGAAAAAATTACAACTTCTCAGTATACTCCTAAGGAATCTATGAGTATACCGGATAGGGTACTGAGATTTATTCTTGAAAAATCAATAGGGTTTTTAAATAAAAATAAGGAAGCTTTTTCTGTACAGCTGATTGTTAAGATTAAGGAAATGACTTATAAAAAGCTTGTATCTTTAAATTCTATAACCTTAGGTGTTTATACCTTTATATCTGCCGTACTTTACCTCCTAAAGGGAAGTTCAAACCTTTCTGTAATATTAGGACTTTTATCTCTTGGATTTTTCTTGGTTTTTTATTCACTTACAAAGAATACAGGAATATTGTCAAAATACCTAACTGGTGATGAAAAATTAAGTAAAATTGAAATTATAGTCTTTAGTTTTTTAGGCTTAGTCCCGGGAATCTTTTTAAATTCTGTAGGATTTTATTTGGCTACAGCTTTAGCTTTAGGCATTGTATTTATGATTTCAGTATTAAAGGAAACTTTTCTGGCTGTAGGTGCCTATATATTTGCAGTGGTATTTTTACCGGATGCCCTTACCCT
>DPPH01000285.1:3069-3866 GCA_003539375.1 Clostridiales bacterium | reverse complement strand
GCTTTAGGCATTGTATTTATGATTTCAGTATTGAAAGAAACTTTCCTGGCAGTAGGTGCCTACATATTTGCAGTGGTCTTTTTACCGGATGCCCTTACCCTGTTAGTTTTCGGTATTACTATTTTAGTTATTTTTATAGAGCTTATTTTTTACGATTCTTTTGAATATAACGTTACTCCTATAGGGAATATACTGTTTTTACTTTTAAGTATCTTTACTATAAGGACTGTATTTTCAGTAGATAGGGCTGGAAGTATTCGGGACTTTGTGCTAAATGTAGGATCTATAGTTTTTATATTTTTATGGACTCAGTTAAAGATAGACAGAGAAAAGTTCAGAAAGATTGTATACTTTCTTCTTTTTACGGCCTTTTTATCCGGTCTGTACGGTATAGTCCAATATATAATAGGTGTACCTATGGAAAGCGGCTGGGGAGACCCAAATTCCGGGATAGAGACTAGGGGCTTTGCTACTTTTGAAAATCCTAATATTTTCGCAGAATATTTGATAATGATAATTCCTGTAGGATATGCAGTTATGCTCAGGGAAAAGAAATTTAAAAATAGGATCCTTACCTTAGGTATGGGAGGTGCTATTTTTGCTTCTTTACTTTTCACCTTTTCAAGAGGTGGATGGCTTGGAGCTGCAGCAGGAGCTTTTCTGTTTTTATTTATGTATCAGCTTTCCATGCTTCTTAAGTTTATCCCTGTAGCTTTAATGGGACTGATGATTCTTCCTGCAAGTATTTTAAGTAGGATAGCTTCTATTGGAAGTCTTCAGGATGCATCAAATTTTTA
>DPPH01000285.1:668-2765 GCA_003539375.1 Clostridiales bacterium | reverse complement strand
AGTTTTAGAAAAATTTCAGCAAAATATATAACAGAGGCTGATCCATACCACGCTCACAATACATATTTAGAACTGGCTGTTGAGGTGGGAATAATCGGTCTGGCTATGGTGATATTTTTAGGACTTAAGATGATGGGAATGGTCCATCACATACTTAAGGTAGATAAGTATAACGGGGTTTTGATGCTTGGATTTTTCGCTGGATTAATTAGTCTTATGGTTCACGGTATGGCAGAACACGTACTTTACAATCCTAAGATTATACTTTTATTTTGGTTTTATGTAGGTTGTATTAATTCCATCTATGCTGGAGTTAAGAAGGAAAGGTTGGAATATGAAAATATTAATGTTAATTGATTCTATAGATATAGGAGGGGCTGAAACCCACCTGGTAGACCTGTCGGTAAGGCTTAAGGAAAAGGGTCAGGATGTTATGGTAGTATCCCAAGGTGGTATTTACGAAGATACTTTAAAGGAAAATAGTGTACCTTATAAAAATCTTCCTGTAAAAGATAAAAACCCTCTCACAATGATTAAGAATATATTTAGTATAAGAAAGATAATAAAGGAAAATGACTTTCAAATAGTTCACGCCCACGGTAGGCTTCCTTCTTTTTTAGGAGGTAAAGCATGTATAGGAACTGATGCAAAATTTATGACTACTGCCCATGCTAAGGTGGAGAATGAAAGTTTTTACAAATACATCACTACCTATGGAGACAACGTGATTGCTGTAAGTGAAGATATTAAAAAATACATCATCAGTGAATTTAGTGTTGATGAAAATATCATAGAAGTAATACCAAATGGTATCAACACCAGAAGGTTTGAAAAAAGAAACGAAAGTAAGGACCTTAAGGAAGAACTCGATTTAAGGGAAGAAAAAATCAAAATTCTTTCTATAAGCAGAATGGATGACCAACTGGCCCAGATAGCCCTAGACTTAGTAGATATAGTTAAAAAGGATGATAATCTGGAACTCCTCCTAGTCGGTGATGGCAACCGTATGGAAGAACTGAAGGAAAGAACAAGAGACCTTGAAGATATACACCTATTAGGGAAAAGAACCGATATCCCGGATATTATGAATCTTTCTGATATAGTGGTAGCAGTATCAAGAAGTGCACTAGAGGGATTTGCTTCAGAAAAGCTGGTCCTACTAGCCGGCGGTGAAGGATATTTGGGAGTATTTAATGAAGATATATTAGATGAAGCCATGGTTGATAATTTTACCGGTCGAAATAGTAAAAATCCATACCATAAGGATAAATTAAAAGAAGACCTATACAAGTGTATCGACCTTAAAGATACAGAAGAAGGCAATAAAATAGAGAAACTTGGGAGAAAAATCGTAGAAGACCACTATTCTCTAGATAATATGATTGAAAAAACTTTAGGTAACTACAGGAATTTTCTAGTAAATAAAGGAGAGCAAAATGGCTAAAAAAGGACTTTTTAAAAAATTTCACCGATTAGATATAATTTTACTTGTAATCATAATTGCTGCTGCAGGACTGGCTTTTAACTACTTTGTACTAGAAGGCGGCAGTCTAAATATGAACCTATCCGAGCCTAAAACAGTAGAACTAACCCTCCTTATACCAGGAGTAAGAAAACCTACAGTTGATAATATTGAAGTAGGAGATATCGTTAAAAGTGGGGAAACCAACAAAATTCTAGGAGAAATCGTAGATAAGAAGGTAGAGAATGCTAAAATGACTACCACGGACTCCTCTGGACAGGTAAAAGAAGTCGAACTAATAAATAAATACGACTGCACCATTGTAGTAAGAGGAAGCGCAGATATCACAAGTCACGATATTATGATGGCAAATAAAGACGTTAAAATAGGCCAGCTTTTGGAAATAACTACTCAAAGGATTGAAACAACTCCAGTTATTTTCGGAATAGAAATTATAGAGTAGGTGGTATTTTGAAGAATATATTTGTATTTGGATACTACGGCTTTGATAATGCTGGAGATGAAATAATCATAAAAGAAATAGTAGACTCTTTTAAAAAGCCTGGTATAGAATTTTTCGTATTAACTTACAACTTCAAAAGGACTAAGGAAAGATTAGGAGAAAATCCTGTTTC
>DPPH01000285.1:0-372 GCA_003539375.1 Clostridiales bacterium | reverse complement strand
TAATCCAGGATGTTACCAGCTCCAAATCTCTTTACTACTACCTGGGACTTATAGCCTTAAGTAAGATATTTGGGAAAAAGGTGCTGTTTTTATTCAGTGGTTTCGGTCCCGTTACGGGAAGTTTTAATAAATCATTAACTAAATTCATTTTAAACAAGGTGGATTACATAGTCCTAAGGGATGAGATGTCGGAAAAGTTTTTAGAAGACTTAGGTATAAAGGTTCCTTACATAACCGCTGCTGATGCAGCCTTTTTAGCTAATGACATAGGTAGTAAACAGAGGGTTTCTGAAAATGATAATGAAAAAATAGTAGGAATATCCTTACGTAGGTGGTGCGCTGATGATCTGGTAATAAATGAAATGAAAAAAA
>DPPH01000247.1:13484-23030 GCA_003539375.1 Clostridiales bacterium | reverse complement strand
TAACTCTGAATTTTCCGTTTGTGTATTCTAGCAAAAACCCCAATTTACGGTCTTCTCTTACGTAGCTTTCATTATAGAAAACTACCTCTATTGATGCCGTAAGTAAGGTATTGTATTGATTGTATTGATAATCTTTTATGTTGTATCCAATATATTCAGAAATATTTTCATCTAAAAACCCTAATGCTTCTTCTGAAGTTTCACTGTATACATTTCTATCTTTAAAATAAGAATTTAATAACTCGTCTATAGTGTTTATTGGTTTGACATAATCTTTATACAGTATAGTGTTGCTAGGACTAAGAGCTTCTCCAATATAATATTTATTAAAAAAGAAATCATTTTCTTCATTTACAATTTTTACGAACTGAATTTCATCCATAGAGGCAGCTGTATTCACTAATGAATAAAGAATTAAACACTCTTCTTCTTCATTTAAATATATTCCATCTTTCCATTCAATAGTTAAAAAAACAGTTTCATCAACAACGTCGGTTTTTATTATATTTAATATATTCATATCTATAAAACTACTAGATTCTAGACTTCTTGTAATAGTTGTTTCTATTGCTCTCTCAATATAAGTTTCTTTTGTGATTCCTTTTATAGTAACTAGTTCATTAATTACGCATGATAAATTAATATTAGGAAGAAAAATTTGAACAATGTCTTCTTGATTTTTTTCTTCATTATAGGGAAGAATCTTTGTAACATTACTTTCTTCCTGTTGCGGTGCACAGGATGTAGTGAAAAATAATACTATTAAAATAATTATCAGATATTTTCTCATTAAATCACTCTTTCTATACTTCTATTGGTATTTTTACGTAAAAGGTAGTTCCTCTTCCTACTCTACTTTTAACATTAATCGTACCATGATGCATATTAATTATCTGTTTTGATATAGACAAACCTAGTCCCGTCCCTCCAGTTTTTCTTGATCTAGCTTTATCTACTCGATAAAATCTATCAAAAATATAAGGCAAACTTTCTTTAGGTATTCCGTATCCGTTGTCACTTATTTTTATTGTAGCATAATTTTTATCAGTATACAGCGCTATCTTTACTACTGAACCTTCATCACTGTACTTAATAGCATTATGCACGATATTTATTACAGCCTGTTTAATTTTGTTCTTATCTATTTTTATTTGAATTCTATCTCTCTCTTCAAAAATTAATTTCATATTTTTTTCTTTGGCTAGTGGATTTAACTGTTCAATTATTTTTTCTAATATATAATTTAAGTATGTGATTTGCAAATCCAATTTTAATTTATTTTTATCTAAATCTACTAAAGATAACAGCTCAGTGACTATGTTGTTTAACCTATCTATTTCATCATTGATGTCCTTTAGAAACTCTCTATAAACCTTTTTTTCAATGTTGTCTTGTAATAAAAGATTTTCTGTCAAAAGCTTTATTGATGCTAAAGGAGTTTTTAATTCATGGGAAACGTTAGCTACGAAAGCTTCACGTTGTTCATCAACTTCATTGAGCCTCACCGTCATGCTATTAAAAGCATCGCCTAGAAGACTAAATTCATCACTAGTTCTTATATCGACTTTTTGTCCTAAGTCACCCTTTTTAATATTTTCTATAGCAGGGTAAAATTTGTTGATAGGTTTTAAAAATAAATATGTAAGCAAATATAAACCTACCATTATAAGTAAAGAAACAACAATTAAAAGTACTTTTATTTTGTATATAAGAGAGTTTACATTTTCATATAAACTATTTATTGAAGAAGATATAAAAACTGACCCATTGATTTCGTCTTCAAAAACAACAGGGTATCCTATATACATTACATTTCCAATGTCGTTAAAATAATAGTTATTACTACTTATTTCTCCAAGTAATGATTTATCTATTTCTTCAAGATTTAAGGTTGTAAAATTGAATTCATCATTAGAATCTGCCACTACTCTTTTTTCTTTGTTTAATATTATGATTCTGGAATTTAAGTTTTCACCGTATTTATCTACTATACTTTGAAGGTAAGTTTTATAAATAGATGAATCGTAAACACTTAAATAATAGCTGATGTCTTCAGCTATCTGGTGGGAATCTTCAGTTAGTTCTGTTTTTCTCTCATTGATATGCCAGTCTAATAAATAATCTGTTGTTACACTAATAAGAATAAAAAAAAGAATTATTATAAGTATTAAATAGGTGGAAAGTAATTTCCACCTAAAACTTACAAACTTTTTTTTAATTTCTATTCCTAAAATAGTAGCCAACTCCCCACTTAGTAAGTATATACTCGTAGTTATCAGAATCTTTCTCTATTTTTTCTCGTAATCTTCTAATATGAACATCTACCGTTCTAAGATCTCCGAAGTATTCATATCCCCATATGATTTCTAGAAGTTCTTCTCTTGTGAATACTTTCCCTGGATTTGTTGCCAGTAAAATCAATAAATCGAATTCTTTTGCAGTAAGGTTTATTTCTTTACCATTAACCGTTACTTTTCTACCCAATGTGTTTATAATAAAGTCATCTACATAGATTATTTGATCTCCTAATTTAGCTTCTTTATTAGATGACCTTCTTAAAATAGCTTTTATTCTAGCTTTTAACTCAAGAATATTAAATGGTTTAGTCATATAATCGTCAGCACCATACTCTAAGCCTAGTATTTTATTCATGTCTTCTCCCTTGGCTGTCAACATTATTATAGGCACATCTGATTTTTCTCTTATTTTTTGACATACTTCCAATCCATCAATCTCAGGAAGCATCAAATCAAGAATTATTAAGTCGAATTTTTCCTTTTCTTGAAGTTCTAAAGCCTTTTTCCCGTCATAGGCTGCTTCTGTTGTATATCCATCTTGTTCCAACCCATATTTAAGTCCTTTGACTAATAAAGGTTCATCGTCTACTATAAGTATTTTTTGACTCATTCTCTCACCTCATTAATAGTATAACACTATTATTTATTATTGTTAATAAGTTTGTAACTAAAACTTAAAAAAGTATTCTATAGTCTTCAATTCTTTTTGTCAAGTTTTTAGAATCAAAATATTCAAGAATCATGATGCTGTGTTTTCTATTGCTTTCTATTAGATCTCTAAAATCAACAACTGTTATCTTTTCATTTTCTTTTAGATATTTAATCAATTTTTCTTTTATATTTTCTAAATTATGTTTTAAGATAACTTCATCTTTATTAATTTCAACTAATTCTTCTTCAGCAATCATATAATCTATTATATTAGATGATTCTTGAGATTCTCTATATTCTTTTACATTTAATATATCTTTACCCTGATTACTTAATTTTATAAGTAATTCTCTCTTTTTTTCTTTTTGGCTTAGATTCATCTCTGGGTAATAATCAAATGTAGTTATCATATTGTTGGTATTTTTTATTAGATTTTTAGTAACCAATTTATCTATAAATTCATTATATATATTTTTGTCTATTCCTTCAAATATATTATTTCTTAATTCCTCTTTTGGGATACCTAGTGAAATATTATTTTCTTTCTCATTTTTCTTTAAATAATCTAAAATTTTATTATTAAGCTTTTCCTGGACTTGTGAATGTATAGCAAATATTTTCCTTCCAAAGATGTAGTTATAAACAATATCTCTGGATTCTAATTCAAATAGTACTTTTTTTATATATTCATAATTAAATACTGTATTTTTAATTATTTCTTCTATTTTCAAAAATGAATTTTCCACTTTCAAAAGAAATTCAATGTATGATTTAAGATTGTAATCTTCTTCTATAAAGTCTATCTCTTTAATAATCTCATTTAATTTTCTTTTAGGATTTGGATCTAATACAACTCCTCCACCAACTGTTTCTAGAGGTGAATAGAATCTTAGAATAAATCTGTCTCCTCTTTTTACTGTTATATCTTCTTCAATTTTTAATCGTGCATAACTTGAGCTACCACCTACCAACTCCGTATTATTTAATATCTTAATTTTTGCAATTACTTCCTTTGTACCTATATGAAGATGTAATCTTGAATTATTCTTGATTACCCTATCGGTACTTTCAATGATTTCAATTTTACAATCAATTTGATTAGTCAATCTTAAAGTATCAGGTAATGCTAAATCGTCACCGCGATTCAAATCTTTCTTGTCCAAATCTCTTAAATTAATAGCTGTTCTTTGACCTGCTAAAACTCTATCAACATCCCTACTAAAAACCTGTAAATTCCTGATAGTAGAACTGATTTGTTGTGGGTAGATTAAAACTGTATCCTCTTTATCTAAAAGACCATTTGCTAAAGTCCCGGTAACTACCGTACCCACTCCCCTTAAACTGAAAACTCTATCGATTGCAAGTCTAGGATTTTCTAGACTTAGATCTCTATCTTCCTGAGAAGCTAATTCCCTTATAAAGTCTTTTATTTCATCAATACCAACCATGGTTTTCGAAGAAGCCTTAATTATTTTACAGTTTTCAAGAAAGGTACCCTGGACTAATTCTTTCACCTCTTCTTCTACAACTTCAACAAGTTCTTCATCAACAAGATCAGTTTTTGTTATTACTACAAATCCTTTTTTTAATCCCATTAATTCTAATATGTTGAAATGCTCAATGCTTTGAGGCATAATTCCTTCATCTGCAGAAATCACCAACATAACTGCATCAATACCTGTAACTCCAGCAACCATATTTTTAATGAATTTCTCGTGACCGGGAACATCAACAAAACCAACAGTCATATCTTCATAATCTAAATGAGCAAAACCTAAGTTTATAGTTATTCCTCGCTTTTTTTCGTCTTTTAAACTATCGGTTTCAATCCCTGTAATAGCTTTTATTAATGTTGTTTTACCGTGGTCTATATGACCTGCTGTACCTATAGTTAAACTAATCATTTGATTCACCTATAATTCGTTTTAAAGCTGATGTAATAATATCATAGTCTTTTTCCAGCAATGCTTTGCAATCAATTACAACAAATCCTTCTATAATCCTAACAATAATTGGTATTTCATTGCTTCTTAATTTTTCCTCTAAATCTTTTTCTGAAAATTCTTTTAATATTAATTTTACTCCCCAACTATCCAAATTATCTAAAGGATATGCACCTCCGCCTATCATGGATTTTGTTCTAATTAATTCCGTATTAATCTTATAAGAGTTTAAAGATTTCAGTTTATTAGAAAGTTTTTCAGCTCTAATTTTAACATCTTCTTCCTCTTCAGTAATCATCCTTATAGTTGGAATTTTTAAAGGTAGGGTATCTAAGTTTTGGTAAGCTTTCAAGGTTAATTCTAATGACATTATTGTGAATTTATCTACTCTTAATGCTCTCAATAGCTGACTTTTCTTTATTTCCTTTATAAATTTACTTTTGCCTGCTATTACACCACATTGAGGCCCCCCTAATAATTTATCACCACTGAAGGTAACCACATCAACCCCTCTATCTAAGGTTTCTCTAACAGTAGGCTCTTTATTAAGTCCGTAATCATATAAGTCAATTATCATTCCACTACCTAGATCTTCAATTAATGGAATATTTCTTTCATTAGAAATTGTTTTCAATTCATTAGTATCTACATCTTGAGTAAAACCTACTATTTTATAATTGCTTGTGTGTATCTTTATGATTGCTCCAGTATTTTCATTTACAGCATTTCTATAATCCTTCAGATGTGTTTTGTTTGTAGTTCCAACTTCAATTAAATTACATCCACTTTCTTTTATTACTTCTGGAATACGAAAAGATCCTCCAATTTCTACCAGTTCTCCTCTAGATACTATAACATCTTTGCCAGAAGCTAGGGTTTTTAGAGTTAGTAAAACTGCAGCAGCATTGTTGTTCACAACTAGTGCATCTTCCGCCCCGGTTATTTTCTTTATTATATCTACAATATGATCATATCTATGTCCTCTTTCCCCTGTATCTAAATTATATTCTAGGTTAGTATAAGAACATAGGTTTTCAGAAATTTCTTTCGATAATTCTTCTGAAAATATGCTTCTACCTAAGTTGGTATGAATTATAACTCCAGTTCCATTTACAACCTTTTTAAATTTGCTTTTATTTTCCTTATCTATTTTATATAATATTGTATTAATAATTTCTTCTTCATCTATTCTTGAAATTATATTTTTAGTTATATTTTCTCTGATTGTATCTAGATGTTCTCTTATTACCTCTAATACAAAATCTCTCCCGTATTTATTAATACGGGATTGGACCTCATCTTTTTCTAAAATCTTATCCATTTTAGGTATGTTTCTATATAAATCACTCATTCTTACCTCCTAGTTGACCTTAATACTATCTTTAATAATATTAAATTTTGATTCTCCTATACCTTTAACCTTCATAATATCTTCAATTTTTATGAATTTTTTGCTTTCTCTGTAAATTATTATATTACCTGATATAGCTTCACCTATACCGTTTAAATTCATCAATTCTTCTCTAGTTGCAGTATTTATGTTTATTTTTGAAGATTCTTTTTCTAAGTCTATTTCATCTAAACTTTTAATATAAATTTTATCTTCATCACTAAGTTTAATAGATTTGTTTAGGTCCTTAGTGTAAGCATCTTTTCTCAACCCACCTGCGATTTCTATTAATTCAAATAGTCTTGAATCTTCATCAATTTCATATACCCCCGGTTTGTTAACAGCCCCATCAATGTCTACCCAAATTGTTTTTTCATTTAAATCTACATCTTTAAAATCATCACTTGTTAATTGGTTATCATTTATCTGAGATTTCAGTATTTCGAAATCTAAATTTTTATTGTTATAAAAAAATATCGATAGTAAAACTGCAAGTATAAATATTAGAAATTTCAATTCTTTTTTTTCTAGTTTATTCATAAATACCTCTTTTTATATTTACAAATGTAAAGTTTTGTTGTTATAATTGTTTTGCACTTAATAACGGAGGCTAACAATGAAAAAATGCTTATTATTTATTATACTATTTATGACTATAATTTCAAATAGAAATATTTACGCTACACCAACCTTAGATTGCACCAGCGATATATTAATAGATGCTGATAGTGGTAGGATTTTACATGGACATAAGGAAAATATGAAGATTTATCCTGCAAGCTTGACCAAATTACTAACGGCTTTGACTGTCTTGGATTTAGGAGAACTTGACGATACTTTAATAGTAGATGAAAACACTCCTTATGAAGTTGATGGTAGTCACATAGCATTAGAACCCGGTGAAGAATTAAGTTTAGAAGATATGCTTCACGGCTTATTAATAGCATCTGGTAATGATGTTGCTGAGGTTATTTCTAAAAATTATTCCTCTTATGAAGGTCAATTTATAGAACTTATGAATAAAAAAGCAAAGGATTTAGGAGCTCTAAATTCAAATTTTGTAAATCCTCATGGACTTCACGATGACGACCATTTTACTACAGCTTACGATCTTTCAAGAATAGCAAAAGCCGCCTATGACAACGAAATTATCCGTGATATTATTTCAAAAACAAAATATACTATCGGAGTAACTAATAAAAAAAGCGAAGAGAGACATTTAATAAGCACTAATAAGCTTTTAGTAGGTATGGGTTATGGTAATCAAATAATCATAAATAATCTTTGGGTAAACATGAAATATGAAGGTGCTAATGGTATGAAGACGGGATATACTCCTGAAGCCGGTAGTTGTCTAATTGGCAGTGCTGAAAGAGACGGTATTTCTTTAATTACTGTTGTCATAGATGGATCAACTACTGAAGTTTATACAGATACTCATGAGTTGTTGAATTACGGTTTTGAAAATTTCGAAAAAATCAATTTAATAAACTCTAATGAATTTATTAAAAATATAGAGATTGAATCTGGGGATAGCAAATATTTAACTATTTTATCTTCTGATAGTCTTAATGCTTTAGTTAATAAAGATAGTATCGATGAAGTTGAAGAAACTATTTTATTAAATGAAATAAGCTTACCCGTAGACGAAGGCGAAGTAATTGGAACAATCAAATATAATCTAAATGATGAATTAATAGGAGAAGTACCTCTTGTAGCAGCATTCAAAGTTGATAAGATTATCATTGAAGAGACTAATCTTACTCTTTTTGCCCTTAAAACAATTATCTTATTTATTCTATCAATTATTTTATTGATAATAATTTTAAGGCTTATAAACAAGTACAGGCTTTATAAAATTAGAAAAACCAAAAAAAATAGAAGGTAAATATTTACCTTCTATGACCAATTTTCAATACCATATTCCTCTACATCTAAATCTTTTCCATCTAACCATATTTTTTCTAAGTTATATTTATCTCTTTCTTCTTTAACAAATATATGCACGACAATATTATTATAATCAAGCAATATCCATTTTCCTGATCTATATCCTTCTTTGTGATTTATTTTAATATTTTCTTTTGCCATTTTTTCTACAATGTTATCTGCTATAGCTTCTGCTTGCTTACTATTCCCAGCACTACATATTAGAAAATAATCAGCTATGCTTGAAATTCCAGATATGTCTATTAATTTATAATTGTATGCTTTCTTGTCTGATGCTGCATCAAGTATCGTCTTAAGCTCATTTTGTACTTTTTCTTTCAAATTATCACTCCTTTTATTTCTATAAAATAGTTATAAGCGTCTAGGGTATTTTTATGTATATGAATATCTTTAGATTTTAAGTAATCAATGGTATTTTTCAAAGCTAAAATCATACTATTATCAATATCTTTTTTTGATGCTTCTCTTACTTTTTCTACACCTGAAAAATCTCTATTAGGCTCAGTATAATCTGCAATATATATGATTTTTTCTAACAAACTCATTTTAGGTCTACCTGTGGTATGGAATTCTATTGCGTTTAATATATCTTCATCTTTTATATTATATTTATGTTCTGCCAAATATCTTCCTAAAATAGTATGAACTACTTCTGGTGATTTTAAGTCCTCTTTACTTAGTTTGATATTTCTCCTATCTGTAATTTTTAAAACTTCTTCAGTGCTACCAATTTTACCACAATCGTGATATATAGAAGCTATTTTAATATTTTCTAAGTTAGTTTTATAAATTTTCCCTAACTCTAAAGCAGTATCCATAACCCTCAAAGAATGTTTATATCTCTCAAGACCTATATCTAATATTAAGTCCTTATAATTCATTTTTTTTGTATAAACCTTTTTTTAATATGTATTGTTCTACAGTTTCAGGTAGTAAATATTTTGTAGGCCTTCCTTCCTCGATCCTGTTTCTTATATCTGTGGAAGATATCTTTAATTGGGGTGCTTTTATACTTAATATTTCACCATTGTAATTTTTCATTAGTTTATCTAGCTTATCGTCTAGTGTATCAGTTACATATCCAGGACGATTAACTGCAATAAAAGTACACAGATTTAGTATTTCTTCAGGGTCTTTCCAATTTGGAAGGTCTAAAACTGCATCGGTACCAGTTATGAAAAACAGTTTAGTATCCTTATATTTGTTTTTTAATTCTCTAATTGTATCAACAGTGTATGCAATTCCATCCTTTTCTACTTCAATATTTGAAACATCAAAGCTAGCATGAGTCATAGTAGCAAATTGAGTCATCATA
>DPPH01000247.1:0-13252 GCA_003539375.1 Clostridiales bacterium | reverse complement strand
TATGGTAGGCATCTGCTAAAGCTGCCGATCTTTTATGGGGTGGATTCCCTGTTGGTACAAAAATAATCTTTTCCAGATTAAATTTAAACAACACTTCATTAGCAATTACAAGATGTCCGTAGTGTATAGGGTCAAAGGTTCCACCCATAATTCCAATTTTCTTATTCAACACATTTCTCCTCTCAATTAATTCAATAAATATTATACAATAAAGTACTTGTAATAACAAATGTTTATTATATACTATATGTAGACTTAAATATAATTTTTGGAGGTTTAAGAATGTTAAATATTTCTATTTTAGGTTCTACAGGTTCTATAGGTACTCAAACTTTAGAAATAGTAGATTATTATAAAGATGAAATAAATGTTGTAGCAATAACCGGAAATAATAATATTGATTTACTGGAAGAACAAATTGAAAAATATAATCCAAAAGTATGTGCCGTTATGAATGAAGATAATTATAAACTTTTGAAAAATAGACTAAACTCTAAAACTAAACTGTTGTGTGGTATGGAAGGTTTAAAAGAAGCTGCTTCAATTGATGAAGCTGATATTGTCTTAACTGCAATTTCTGGAATGATAGGATTAGAACCAACTATAGAAGCTATTAAGAATAAGAAGAAAATAGCATTAGCAAATAAAGAAACTTTAGTTACTGGAGGAAGTATTATAAAAAAGTTGGCAAATAAATATAATGTTGATATTCTTCCCGTAGATAGTGAACACAGCGCAATTTTTCAATGCTTACAAGGTTATAGCTATAATGATGTAAAAAAAATATTGCTTACTGCATCTGGAGGACCTTTTTTCGGTAAAAGCACTGAATATTTAGAAAATGTTTCTGTAGATGAAGCTCTAAAACATCCCAATTGGAGTATGGGTAAAAAAATTACTGTAGATTCCTCTACTTTAATGAATAAGGGTCTTGAAATGATAGAAGCTTATTGGCTTTTTGATGTAACTTCCAGAAATATTGAAGTTATAATTCATCCTGAAAGTATTATACATTCAGCTGTGGAGTTTAAGGATACATCTATTATTGCTCAGATGGGATTACCGGATATGAAACTGCCCATACAGTATGCATTGTTTTATCCAGAAAGAAAAGAAAATAATTTGAAATCCTTAAATTTATTTGAAATAGAAAGCTTGAATTTTCATAAACCTGATACATCTACTTTTAAATGCTTAGACTTAGCTTACAAAGCTATATCGATAGGTGGAACAATGCCTACCGTATTAAATGCTGCAAATGAAATAGCTGTAGAAAAATTTTTAAGTAAAAAAATTAAATTTTTAGATATAGGAAACTATATAGAAACTCTTATGGAACAGCACAGTCCCTTTGAAGTTAATAGTCTTGAAGACATCTTATATGTTAAAAAATGGACTGAAAAAAAATTCACTGAATTAATTTAATCATTCAGTGAATTTTTTATTAAATCCAACCCTCTATCTCTAGCTTCAAGTCCTTTCTCTGAAAACCTTCCGTACAAATAAAGTCCAGTGTTAATCATATAGTAATTTTTGTTGAGCAAAAAATTTATTGGAAATTCTACAATTTTTTCGTAACCTAATTTAAAAGCCTCAAAAAATAATTCATCATCCAATATATCTGTATGATACATGCTGCATATATCTAAGCAGGGATCCTCAGGCTCCGTATGTTCGTAATCCAAAATTCCAGATAGTTTTCCACTTTCCAATACAAGTATATTCCTAAGGGAGTAATCTTTGTGTGTTAATCTAGGTTTTGTATCAATCAGCTTTGGTCTATATTTATCTAATAATTTAGTCCCTTCTTTGACTAATTCATTTTCACAATGTTGCAGTTTTCTTATGATATTTTTATCTTTATAATTTCTTACTTCTCTTAATTTAGCTTTTTTTCCTTCTTCCCAGCTGAAAAAGTTAAATTCTCCAGTGTTATGAATCAAATCTAAGGATTCTCCTAATTTTTCAATCATTTCAAGTTGTTTCTTTTTTGAAAATTTATCAATTTCGTCTATGAGAGTTTCTCCTTGAAATTTTTCCATAATAATATATCTTAAATCATATTTTATTCCTTCATCTATAATATTTGGCACAAAATATAAATCTTTAAGAAGCTTAAGTACTCTTATTTCATTTTCCCACTTTTCTCTACTGTAAGAAATTTTAATTATAAAATCATCTAAACCAATATTAAAAGTATAGACGTAATTTCTATCGAGTATACTGTGATCTATAAAGTTTAAATTTAAAATTTCCTTATCAATTTAAAAAATCTCTGAAATTAATTCTTTTACTTTATTGGTTAAATCCCTCATATTTTTCTCTTTCTATAATTTTTCGATAATACTAAATATTACTTTCTTCACGTTGTCAACATTTTTATTGAAAACTTCTAGTACTTCCTCCATTGTAACAGGTTTTATGTCTTCCCTTCCTTCTAGACCTGAATCATAATCTGTAACCAAGGCAATATTTACTAAAGGTATTTTTAATTCTAAAGCTAGATATCCTTCAGGATATTGAGTCATATTTACTATATCGCCACCCATTTGTCTAAACCATTTACTTTCAGCCTTAGTAGAGAATCTCGGACCGTTAATAACAACTACTGTTCCATTTTCATGGACAGGTATGCCCATTTCTTTTATAGTTTTATAAGTAATTTCTCTAAGATTATCGTCATATGGATTTGCTGCACTCACATGTTCAACAATAAGCCCATCGAAAAAAGTATCTTTTCTACCTTTTGTTCTATCTATGAATTGGTCAGTCACCACAAAATCCCCCGGTTTATATTCAGGATTTAAACTTCCACATGAACATGGAGATATTATATGTTTAACTTGGAGCATTTTCATAGCATATACATTTGCTCTATAGGGTATTTTGTGTGGTGGTATGGAATGTTTTTTCCCATGTCTTGGTAAAAAAGCTATTTTTTTCCCCTTATAGTCTCCAATAGATATTTTATCGCTAGGTTTTCCGTAGGGAGTATCTAGTTCAATTTCCTTAATATTATCTAAAAATTGGTAAAAACCTGAACCTCCAAAGACTCCTATATCTGCTTTATAGTCCATAAAATCTCCTCCTAAAATTATTTTTTTATGTAAGGTAAGTATATGGAAAAAATCGAACCTTTTTCATAGGTGCTTTTAACCTTTATCTTACCTCTATGGCCTAATACTATTATTTTAGCAATACTTAAACCTAATCCATGACCTCCCTGTTCTTTTTCCCTTGATAGTTCTTCTTTATAGAACCTGTCGAATATTTTCTTTAAATTTCTCTTTTTAATTCCTATACCCGTATCTTCAACTTCTACAACACTAAAATCTCCATCTTTTTTACATCTTATATATATTTTTCCTCCATCAGGAGTAAATTTAACAGCATTTTCAACAAATATCCTTATTGCCTGCTTTATTCTGTTTTTATCTGCAAAAATAATTGAATCATCATCACAAAAACATTCTATATTTTTATTTGAAATAATCATTTTAGTTTCTTTTGCTACTTCTTTAACTAAATCTTTTAATACAAATTCTTCTTTACTAAGCTTTAAAGTATTTTTATCATTTCTTGCTATAAAAAGTAACTTTTCTACTAAGTCCTGCATATTGTTAGTTTCATTTTTTATTGCAGCTATTGATTCTTCTAATACTTCTTGATCTTTTTTGCCCCACCTATCCAACATATCAGCATAACCCTTCATAACTGCTATTGGAGTTCTCAACTCATGGGAAGCATCAGAAACGAAATGCTGCTGTCTTATGTAGTCTTCTTCAATTCTATCCATCATTTTGTTGAAGGTTTCTGCTAACTCTTTTAATTCGTATTGTGAAGCTTTTACATTTAATCTCGTATTTATGTTATTAGCAGTTATTGTTTTTGCTACTTCAGTCATGTCTTTTATAGGTCTTACTATTTTCTTGCTGGCTATCGGCCCAATAGCCGCTAATATTAATGCTCCTAAAAGTCCTGCTCCAGAAATAAAAATTCCAATTATTGCCAGTTCTGATAAAATTTTTTGTATATTAAAATTAATAGTAAGATAATATAATTTACCATTAAACTCATAACTATTTGTGTATTTATATATTTTCCTATCTTTTATAAATTCCAATTTCGAAAAAATGTTAATTACATAATCATCGTATTTATTACCAACTTGAGAAATTAAATTAAAATTTTCATCATGTAGTATAATACCTTCTATTCTTTCGTCTATTATAAATTGATCTAAAGATTCCTTGCTGTGAACGGTTTTTTCTACTATATAAGGAGCATAAGAATCACCTGTATTATTTAGTTCAAATAATTTATAACCTAAATATCCCATAAGAGTTAGAACGACAACTAAAATCAAGGATAAAAGATATAATCCTAGATATGTGGATGTTATCTTAAAGGTAATAGATAATTTTATCTTTTTTCTTAAATTTAATATTATTTTTCTTAAGAAAGTTAATGGTAAAGTTATAAATTTAATTAATTTTCTTAAGAATTTCTTTCCTGTGGATTTTTTCATATTCTCACTCTCATAAGTCAATCTCTAATTATGTAGCCTACACCTCGAACAGTTTTAATAATATCTACATTATATTTTTGATCTATTTTGCTTCTTAAATACCTAACATAAACATCTATAAGGTTTGTTTCTCCAAAATAATCATATCCCCACACATTTTCTAGAATTTTGTCTCTAGATAGCACAATATTTTTATTCATCATAAGATATTCTAAAAGTTCAAATTCTTTTTTTGTTAATTCGATTTCTTCATCATTATATTCTACTCTGTAATTATCTTTAAAAAGTACTAAATCTTTATATTTCAAAAGATTATTATTTTCATCTTCTGTATTATTTTTCGGAGATTTTTTAATATTTACTCTTATTCTTGCCAACAGTTCTTCTATTGCAAAAGGCTTTGTCATGTAATCGTCTGCACCTATATCTAATCCAAGAACTTTATCTGATACATCGTCCTTAGCTGTTAGCATGATTATAGGTACTTCCGTATGATTTCTTAATCTACGGCAGACTTCTATACCACTTAATTTAGGTAGCATAAGGTCTAGTATAATTAAATCTATATCTTCACTTATACCTTTTTCTAATCCCTCTCTTCCATCATATGCCGTCTCTACTTCATAGCCTTCATATTTAAGTTCTAATTCTAAAAATCTTGAGATTTTCTTTTCATCTTCAACTATTAATATTTTTTGTCCCTTCATGATTTCCCCCAACAAAATAAATTTGTATTTATTATAACATGTATTTATCTTTTATAAAAAAATTTTGAGCATTTCTGCTCAAAATTTTATTCTATAGTAATTTCATCTTCTTCGTTTTCTTCTGGATCCTCTTCTTTAGCATTTTCAAATATCTTTTCCGTTGATTCTTTTACTGTTTTTGTTGCCTTATCTAATCCTTTTTTTATCTTATCACTCGTTTTATTTGTTGAACTAATTCTGAGCTTGTAACCAATTATTAGAGCCAGTACTATACCTGGAATAACAAGCCAAGGAGCAACTATAAGGGATATTACCGCTACTACTAAAGGGATGTTTAGTAATGTCATTTTTTCGTTTTTTAATACCATTCTCACACTTAGAAAACTGTTCACCGTTTTGTTTGCCTGCTTACTAAAATCTTCCTTTTTTCTCGTTTTACTTTCAGTGCCTTCTTTTCTTTTTCTTTCTAAAGCTATTATAGATTTTACAATATCTCCTTCGTTATTCTCTAATGCTTCTTTAGCTTCTTCATATGTTACATTTACTCTACTTCTTAATTCATCAATCATTTCTAAAGTTACTTTCATTTCATTACCTCCTTTGATTTAACTAAATTATAAAATAACAACATTAGTTTATTCTTAGGCAATTATTAGAATAAGATTAAAAAAGGGCAGAATTACTAATTCTACCCTAAATATTAAACATTTGGTGAGTCATTTTCCTTTGTATCTATTTTTCTTTTTACATCTTTGATAAAATCATCGATATTTTTTTCACCTAAATCACCTTCTGATCTATCACGTACAGCTATTGTACCATTATTAACTTCATTTTCTCCTACTATAATCATATAAGGAATTTTTTCAACTTGAGCTTCTCTTATCTTATAACCAACTTTTTCACTTCTGGTGTCAAGTTCTACTCTTATATCCATTTCCTCAAATTTATTTTTTACCTTTTCACCGTATTCGTTAAATTTATCAGATATTGGTAGTATTCTAACCTGTACCGGTGCTAACCATGTTGGGAAAGCTCCAGCATAGTGCTCAATTAATATTCCTATGAATCTTTCCATACTGCCAAATATTGTTCTGTGTACCATAACTGGTCTATGCTTTTCTCCATCTTTGCCTATATAAGTTAAATCAAATCTTTGAGGCATTTGGAAATCAAGTTGGCAAGTTCCACACTGCCATGTTCTTCCTATTGCATCTTCTAAGTGAAAATCAATTTTAGGACCGTAAAAAGCACCGTCTCCTTCATTGATTCTAAATTCTATATTTTTTTCTTCTAGAGCAGTTCTTAAAGATTCAGTAGCTAAGTCCCATTCTTCCTGGGTCCCCATAGAATCTTCAGGTTTCGTTGATAATTCTACCCTATATTTAAATCCAAAGATATTGTACAGGTAGTCTGTGAAATCTATTACTCCTTTTATTTCATCCTTTACCTGATCTTCCAGCATGAATAGGTGAGCATCATCTTGAGTGAAGTTTCTTACTCTCATGAGTCCATGTAAAGCTCCTGACATTTCGTGTCTATGCACCAGGCCAAGTTCTCCCCATCTGAAGGGAAAGTCTCTGTAAGAATACATATTGCTTTTGTATATAAGCATAGCTCCTGGGCAATTCATAGGCTTAATCGCAAAATCTTCACCATCTATTTTTGTGAAATACATATTATCCTGATAGTGATCCCAGTGTCCTGACCTATGCCATAAATCTTCATTCAATATTACTGGAGTCTTAACCTCTCCATAACCTCTTTTGTAATGTTCTTTTCTCCAAAGATCTTCTAGAATATTTCTGATTATCATTCCCTTGGGATGGAAAAAAGGAAATCCAGGACCTTCTTCATGCATAGTAAATAAATTCAGTTCCTTACCTAATTTTCTATGGTCTCTTTTCTTTGCTTCTTCCAGTCTTCTTAAATATTCTTTCAACTGTTTATTCTTTTCAAAAGAAGTACCGTAAATTCTTTGAAGCATTTTATTGTTTTCATCTCCACGCCAGTATGCACCAGCTAAGCTTAAAAGTTTAAAAGCTTTTACCTTTTTTGTACTAGGAAGGTGGGGTCCAGCACATAAGTCGACAAAATCTCCCTGCTTATAAAAAGATATAGTTTCTCCTTCGGGAAGATCTTTTATTAATTCAACCTTATAGTCTTCTCCTCTTTCTTCCATCAATTTTATTGCTTCTTCTTTTTCTAATACAAATCTTTCTATCTCAAGGTCTTCTTTTACTATTTTTTTCATTTCTTTTTCTATTTTTTCTAAATCATCTTCAGTAAACTTGTGGTCTGAATCTATGTCATAATAGTATCCGTTTTCTATAGGAGGTCCTATAGCCAGCTTGGCGTCTGGATAAAGTCTTTTTACCGCTTGAGCTAATATATGAGAACTTGTATGTCTAAATATATCTTCCCCAACCTCATCTTCAAACTTTACTAACTCAACTTCACTATCTTCTTTTATTTCGTAGGTTAAATCTCTTGGTTTACCGTTTACTACAGCTCCTACTACAACCCTTGCTAAGCCTTCACTTATATCCTTAGCAACATCTATAACCTTTATACCTTCTTCGTATTCTCTGCTGCTACCATCAGGTAATGTAATTTTTATCATATTTTCCTCCTTGTTTTTTTCAATTAAAAAAGTCCCTTAATATTAAGGGACGTATATAACGTGGTTCCACCCTAGTTTGTACTCTAGTAATTTAACGCATTTAACGCAGCATAAGCTGAACTCCAAGCTAGTTTTCAAATAATCTTATAATAGGAATGTTCCCAGCTAATACCTTCCCTCTCTTAATTACAGTGTTTATTTTACTCGGCTCTTCACAGTTTTTATATTAAATATTATCAATAGTATAATATTATAGATTTGTTTTGTCAATAATTATATCATTTATGTCTTTTATATAATTCTCCTTTAATTTCTCCAATGTTTACATTTTTTTCAACCATTAAAACTAAAGTGTGGTACACTAAGTCGCTAATTTCATATATTAATTCAGATTTATCTTCGTTTTTCGAAGCAATGATTACTTCACCTGATTCTTCTGCAATTTTTTTAAGAATTTTATCTAAGCCCTCTTCTAATAGGTAGTTTGTATAAGAATTTTCCACAGGGTTATTTTTCCTATCTATTATTGTGTCGTATATTTTATTTATTATATCTTCTTTTTTATCTTCATCTTTAACCACATAATTGTGAAAGCAAGAATATTTTCCAGTATGACAAGCCGGACCTTTCTGTTCGACCTCTAAAAGAATAGTATCTCCATCACAATCATAGGAAAAGTTTTTCAATATTTGAAAATTCCCTGAGGTTTCTCCTTTAGTCCACAGCTTTTCTCGACTTCTACTATAGTAACAGACTTTTTTTTCTTCTAAGGTTTTTTTAATAGATTCTTCATTCATATAAGCCAGCATCAATACCTTTTTAGTGTTTATATCTTGAGCTACAGCAGGTACCAAGCCTTTTTCATCAAATTGTATTTTTTTAATTAATTCTTTGTATTCCATGACCTCTCCTTTATATTCTGACTTCAATTCCTCTGTCTTTTAAATATTTTTTTAATTCCATAATTTTTATTTCTCCGTAGTGAAAAACAGAAGCTGCTAAAATTCCATCCACATCAGCCTCTTTAGCTACTTCGTAGAAGTGGTTCATACTACCTGCTCCTCCAGAAGCTATAACAGGAACCCTCACTCTTTTAGTTATCTCTGAGAGAAGTTCTATGTCGTAACCTTCTTTCATACCATCGGCATCTATACTATTAATTACAAGTTCTCCTGCTCCTAATTCTACTCCTTTAACAGCCCATTGAACTGCATCCATCCCTGTATTTTTTCTTCCACCATTTATAATAACTTTCCAGGTTCCATCTTTATCCTTCTTAGCATCTATTGAAAGAACTACACACTGAGCTCCATATTTTTCTGAAGCTTCTTTTATTAGTTGAGGGTTTTTCACAGCTGAAGAGTTAACAGATACTTTATCTGCACCTTTTCTTAATATATCATTAAAATCTTCTAAACTTGAAACTCCCCCTCCTACAGAAAAGGGAATGTTTATTTCGTCGGCAACTTTTTTTACGAATTCTAATGAGGTCTTTCGTCCTTCATTAGATGCAGTAATATCATAAAAAACCAGTTCATCAGCACCGCTATCACTGTAGAATTTTCCTAAATTTTCCGGTTGATCAACATCTACTATATTTTTAAACTTTTTGCCTTTTACTACCCTTCCTTTTCTTACATCTAGACAGGGTATTATTCTTTTTGCAAGCATTTTATTGCCTCCTCTAAATCTATATCACCATTATATAATGCCTTACCTACAATAGCTCCGTAAATACCTAGATCTTTCAATTGTTTTAAATCTTCTATGCTAGATATACCTCCTGATGCAATTATATTGAGATTAGTTTTTTCTTTTAACATTTTATAATACTCAAAATTAGGTCCTTGAAGCATACCATCCTTTAAGATATCAGTATATATTAAGGTATCTATTCCTATTTCTTCCATGGTTTTACAAATATCTAAAACATGTATTTTAGTTACTTCTTTCCATCCATTCACTGCAGCATATCCATTAACAGCATCTACAGAAACTGCCATATTTTTTCCATATTTTGTGCCTATTCTTTTTAGAAGTTCAGGATTTTTTACTGCCATAGTACCTATTATAACTCTTTCTACTCCTAATTCTAAATATGATTTAATTCTATTTTCATTTCTAATACCGCCGCCTATTTGTATTTTAACGTCAGTTTTTTTTATTATCTCTAAGATAGATTCTTCGTTTATTAATGTCTCCGTCTCTGCTCCATCCAAATCTACAATATGTAGAAAATCAGCTCCTTTATCAACCCATTTTTTTGCCATAAGGTAAGGTTTATCTGAATAAACTGTAGCTTTGTTGAATTTACCCTGTTTAAGTCTGACTGCTTTATTGTTTTTTATATCAACTGCTGGAAAAATTTTCATGAGATTATCTCCTTATAGGCTTTTAATATATTGTGCCCTACTGTTCCACTTTTTTCCGGATGAAATTGTATGCCGTAGATATTTTCTCTGTTAACTATTCCCGGAACTTTTACTTCGTATTCTGAATAAGCTATTAAATCTTCTTCTTCGCCTTCAGCATAGTATGAATGAACATAGTATACATAATCCCCTTCTTTAATATATTTTAGTATAGGGTTATTTTGTTGAAATTTCAGATTATTCCAACCCATATGAGGAACTTTTAAACTTATATCAAATTTCTTAATATTTCCTTTAATTAATCCTAGGCCATCAAACTCTCCATTTTCGAAGCTTTTATCGTAGAGAAGCTGCATTCCCAAACATATTCCTAAAATATTTTTGCCTTTGTTTACCTCTTCAATTATAAGGTTCTTAAGATTTTTTTCTTCAAGTAGTTTTACTGCATCTCTAAAGGCACCTACTCCCGGGAGTATAATAGAGTTTGATTTTCTTATTTCTTCAATGTCACTTGATATTTTTGTTTCTAGTCCAACTCTTTCAAATCCTTTTTGTACAGAATTTAAATTCCCCAATCCATAATCGATAATAATATTCATCAGAGTACTCCTTTTGTTGATTGAGTTTTGTTTGAAGTTATTTTTATTCCTTCTTTTAAAGCTCTTCCAAAGCCTTTGAATACTGATTCTATTATATGGTGATCATTTTCCCCATATAAGTTTTCAATATGAAGAGTAGTTTTGCTTTCGTTTGCAAAGGATGTGAAAAACTCTTTAAAGCTTTGACTTTCCATGTCTCCAATTTTGTTGAATTTTAGATTTACATCGTATTTAGTATATGGTCTACCGCTTATATCCAATACGATTCTAGTTAAAGCTTCATCCATAGGTAGATAAATATAAGAATACCTATTAATTCCTTTTTTATCTCCCAGGGCTCTTAAAAAAGCCTTTCCAAAGGTTAATCCTATATCTTCTACTGTATGGTGGGTATCCACCTCCAAATCTCCTTTAGTATCAACAGTTAAATCAATCTCACTGTGAAAGGCTAATAGTTCAAGCATGTGATCCATGAATCCTATCCCAGTTTTTATACTGCTTTTACCTTCCCCATCTAAATTAAGTTCTATAATAATTTCCGTTTCCTTAGTTTTTCTAACTTCTTTTGCCTTCCTCATATTTTACCTCCTTTATTCTATTTATTAATAAATCATTATCTTCCTTTTTACCAATAGAAACCCTATAGTGATTTTCTATGTCTTTACTGAAGTTTCTAATAAGAACACCCTTTTTTTCTAGTTTTTTATCGAGATTCTCTATACTAGTCTCAAACATTATAAAGTTTGTCATGGAATTATATGGTTTCATTTCTTCTTTTTCAAGCATTTGTTTCATTCTGTTTCTTTCCATTTTAACATGGTCTATATGATCTTCTATGATGTTTAAATTTTCAAAAGCTTGATTTGCAATATATTGAGATGCAGAATTGATATTGTAAGGAAGTTTAACTTTCCACAAATTATCTACCATTCTTTCGTTTGAAATTAACCCGCCTACCCTTAATCCGGCCAAACCAAAAGCTTTGGATAAAGTTCTCATTACAATAAGATTTTCATAGTTATTAATTAAGTCTACTGAGGATTCTCCACCAAATTCTATATAAGCTTCGTCTAAAATTACAACAGTATCATTTATATAATCTAGTATTTTTATTATATCTTTCTTTTCTATATAAGAACCTGTAGGATTATTTGGGTTGCAAATAATTAGTATCTTAGGCTTTTCTTCATCATACTTATTCAATATATTTTCTATTTTAAAACTGTAATTATCTTGAGATTTAATTGAACTATATTTTACATCTGCTAACTTACAGTATATAGGATACATGCTAAATGAAGGTTCAAAGGTTATCACTTTATCTTCTTTATCACAAAAGGAATTTATAACATTTAAAATAAGTTCACTAGATCCATTTCCAACCATTATATTTGATTTTTTACAACCGTAGTACCTTGCCATATTTTCTCTTAGTAAAACAGCATCGCTGTCAGGATAAAGTTGTGGTACAAAATTATCTAAATTTAATTTCGCATTAAGCAGGTAATTGCTTCCTTCATTTGCATCTAGTTTAACATCGTAGGGTTTTGTATTTACTTTATATGGTATTAAGGTTCTTAAATTCTTTTTAATATCAATCATTCTTTACTCCTCAAATCTTATTTTTATGGATTCTGCATGACCGTAAAGGCCTTCATTTTCCGCAAATCTTATTATGTCATCTTTTGATTTTTCAAGGGATTCTTTACTATAGTATATTAAGGATGTTTTCTTTATAAAATCGTCGACACTCAAAGCTGATGAATATTTTGATGTTCCGCTTGTAGGAAGGGTATGATTAGGTCCAGCATAATAATCTCCAACAGGTTCTGGTGAATATTCTCCTAAAAAAACAGCTCCAGCGTTTTCAATTTTTTTGTAATCTTCGAAAGGGTTTGTTGTTAATAATTCAAGGTGTTCCGGTGCTATTTCATTTGCAATCTCTAAAGATTCATTTAAAGAATCTGTTAAAATAATTCCACCGTAATTATTTATAGATTTGCTTATTATTTCTTTTCTTTCCATTTTGCTAATTAAATTTTCTAAATTTTCACTTACTTTTTCAGCAAGCTTATAGGAATCCGTTACTAGAATAGAAGCAGCCATTTCATCATGTTCAGCTTGTGAAATTAAATCAGCAGCTATGTATTTAGGATTTGCATTTTTGTCAGCAACTATTAAAATTTCGCTAGGTCCTGCTATCATATCTATACCTACGATGTCTGATACGATTTTTTTAGCTGCACTAACATATATATTTCCTGGTCCGGTAATTTTATAAACCTTTGGTACTGATTCGGTTCCATAAGCTAGTGCACTTATACCATGAGGTCCACCAAATTTATATATCTTATCTACTCCGCATATTGATGCTGCCGCTAGAATAGAATCTAATACTCTTCCATCTTCTTTAACAGGTGTTA
>DPPH01000045.1:6568-7169 GCA_003539375.1 Clostridiales bacterium | reverse complement strand
TATGCAATGAAGTACAAGAATTAGGCATAATAAATCCTCAGAACAGAGGATTTAAAACAGAAATAGGACCAGCTTTGGAATTACCTTTAAATAGTGTTAACTGCAGCAACTGCGGACAATGTACAATAGTTTGCCCTGTAGGAGCTCTTTATGAAAAAGACGCTACAAAATCTGTTTGGGAAGCAATATTTGATGAAAACAAAAGAGTTGTAATTCAAACTGCACCGGCGATAAGAGCAGCATTAGGAGAAGAATTTGGATATGAACCGGGTACTTTAGTGACAGGAAAAATGGTATCGGCACTGAGAGATATTGGGTTTGATGATGTTTTTGATACAAACTTTGCTGCAGACCTAACTATAATAGAAGAAGGGTATGAATTTTTATCTCGAGTTGAAAATGCTTTAAAAGGAAAGACATCAAGTCTACCAATGATTACAAGCTGCAGTCCAGGATGGATAAAATATGTAGAACACGACTTTCCCCAGTATCTTGATCATATTTCGTCATGTAAATCTCCTCATATGATGTTGGGAGCTTTAGCAAAAGCTTACTATCCTGAAATTAAAGATGTGAAGCCTGAAAATATATTTGTTGTATC
>DPPH01000045.1:3724-6284 GCA_003539375.1 Clostridiales bacterium | reverse complement strand
AGAGAACTTGCAAGCATGATAAAAGAAGCAGGTATAGATTTTAAAAGCATTGGTGATGATAAATTTGATGACCCTCTAGGATTATCTACAGGAGCTGCAGACATATTTGCTACTACCGGAGGGGTAATGGAAGCAGCCCTAAGGACAGTTTATGAGGTTGTAACAGGTAGAGAAGTGCCTTTTAATAAACTTAGGGTAGAACCAATAAGAGGTTTAGAAAAGATAAAAACAGCTGATATAAAAATAGAAAACCCTCTAGAAGATTATAAGTTTTTAGATGGGATAACTGTAAAGGTTGCAGTTACCAGCGGACTCTCAGGAGCTAAAAAGCTTATGAAAGAGATATCAGAAGGAAAATCTCCTTATCATTTCATAGAGGTGATGGGTTGTCCCGGAGGATGTATAAGTGGAGGAGGTCAACCTCGGCCTTCAGATAAGGACACAGTGAGAAAAAGAACTGAAGCTATTTGGAGAGAAGATGAAGGAAAAGAATATAGAAAATCCCACGATAATCCAGCAATTAAGAAGATATATGAAGATTATCTAGAGAAACCTTTAGGACATAAATCCCATGAGTTGCTTCATACTAAATACACACAAAGAGGGGTCTTCAACGAATATATTAAATAAATTAAGTAAAATCTCGATTTTAAATCGGGATTTTATTTTTTAAAAATATAATATATAATATGATTTAAATATTAAGAAAAGGATGATTTATTTGAAGATAGTATGCATAGGAGATAGTTTAACTTACGGATATAGAGTTAGAAGATCAAAAACCTGGATAAATTTAGCACAAGAAGAATTAAATATAAAAATAGAAAATAAAGGTATAAGTGGTGATACTACTGGAGGTATGCTGGCAAGATTTAGAGAAGACGTCATCTCTAAAAAACCTAAAATTGTTTTTATTATGGGGGGCACAAATGATATAATAACAGGAGCTGATTTAGGAGTACCTCAATCTAATATTATGGCTATGGTACATCAAGCAAGGGGCAATATGATCAAGCCTATTATTGGATTGCCAACAAAAATTGACGTAGAAAATGTAGTTGAGGAGTGGTCAATATTTGCAGACTATAAAGAAATATCAAAAAAAGTTGATAATTACAATAAGTGGTTAAAAAGATTTTCTAAGGCTTTTGAAATTGATTACATAGATTTTAATAAGAAAATAAATAGCTTATCAAAAGATGAAATGAACCAAATATATTTAGATGGACTTCATTTTAACAATAAAGGACATGAACTTATGGCAGGGGTATTTGTAGAAAACATTAAGAAACATATTTAATTAAATGTAATAAATTCTCTCTTGAGTATAGCATTAGATTATGTGGGTATATATTTCATACATCGTGGAATGCTATTCTGAAAGAAATCAGATGGGAGAGATGTAAAATGGTTATATTAAAGAAAGAATATATAAATATACTTATCATAATTGTCGTTTTACTGATAGGTTATTTAGTTTTTACCGGTATGAATAATGATAGTAAATTAGAATCAGAGTCCTTAGAAGGTGAAGAAATTAATCAAGAAATGAGAAAGGAAGTAGAAGTTATGCCTAATTATAAAAACAGTAAATTTAAAGAAATATATCTTGCAGGAGGTTGCTTTTGGGGAGTAGAAGCTTACTTTGATAAGATACTGGGAGTTGAGTATACAGAAGTAGGATATGCTAATGGAAAAACTGAAGATACTAGTTATCAAGAAATAGATTCTACGGGACATGCAGAAACTGTAAGAGTAGTATATGATCCAGAAGTTGTAGAACTGGAAGAGATTTTAGAATATTATTTTAAAATTATTGACCCCACTATCTTAAATAGACAGGGAAATGACATAGGAACTCAATACAGGACAGGTATTTTCTATAAAAATGAAGATGATGAACAAGTAATCAGTAACTTTATAGAAAGTATCAAGTCAGACTATGATAGTGAAATAGTTACTGAAGTAGAACCTTTAGAAAATTTTGTTATAGGTGAAGAATACCATCAGGATTATCTAGAAAAAAATCCTAACGGTTACTGTCATATAAACTTAAGTGATATACCTAATAGGAAACCTGAAATAAATCCAAGAGATTATGAAAAACCTTCTGATGAAGAAATCAAGGAAAAGTTAACAGAGGAAGAGTATGAAATTACCCAGGGTAAAGGTACTGAACCGCCATTTAAAAACGAATATAATGATAATAAAGCAAAAGGTATATATGTTGATATAGTAACAGGACAGCCCTTATTTAGCTCTAGAGATAAATATGATTCAGGAAGTGGATGGCCAAGTTTTACAAAGCCTATAGATAAAGGGTTACTGCGATATTTAGAAGATAAATCCATAGGAATGGAAAGGATAGAAGTTTTAAGTATAAGTGGAGATACTCATTTAGGACATGTATTTAATGATGGTCCAGAAGATGAAGGAGGCTTAAGATACTGCATGAACAGCGGTTCTTTAAGATTTATACCTTTAGAAAAAATGGATGAGGAAGGATACGGAGATTTAAAAGTATATGTAGAATAATTAAAAGGCTAGGTTTAAAACCTAG
>DPPH01000045.1:0-3410 GCA_003539375.1 Clostridiales bacterium | reverse complement strand
AGTATAAAAATACTTCTGTTATATTTGCTCAAACTCTGTTATAATAAAAAGTCGCTTATTTAGAAGAAAAGTATTTTAAATAATATAGATAAAAATTAATGAATTAAATGGAAGGAAGTAAATATTTAAATGGAAAAAATCAAATTTTCGCAGTTACAAGTATCAAAAGAAGTTTTACAAGGTGTTGAGGATATGGGATTTGAAGAAGCTACAGCAATTCAAACAAAAAGTATACCTCTTATAATGGAAGGAAAAGATGTCATAGGTCATTCCCAAACAGGAACTGGAAAGACAGCAGCCTTTGGAATACCAGCATTGGAATCTATAGACAAAGATATAGAAAATATGCAGGTCCTTGTATTATGTCCAACCAGAGAATTAGCAGTACAGGCTAGTGATGAAATCAATAAGTACGGCAAGTACAAAAAAGGAATTAAAGCAATGCCTATTTATGGTGGACAACCAATAATCAGACAGATAAAAGCTCTCAAGAAAAGACCTCAGATAATAGTAGGTACTCCAGGAAGAGTTATGGATCACATGAGAAGACATACATTAAAAATGGAAAATATAAAAATGGTTGTATTAGATGAAGCAGATGAAATGCTAAATATGGGTTTCAGAGAAGATATAGAAACTATACTTAAAGATGTGCCAAAAGATAGACAAACTATTTTATTTTCAGCAACCATGTCAAAAGAAATTCTTAAACTAACAAAAAAATATCAAAATAATCCTGAATTAGTAAAGGTAGTGCATAAAAAACTGACAGTACCTAGTGTTGAGCAGTATTATCTTGAAGTTAATAATAATATTAAATTAGATGTCTTAAGTAGACTTATTGATATGCACAACCCTAAACTAGCTTTGGTATTTTGCAATACAAAGAGAAAAGTTGATGAACTGGTAGGTCAAATGCAATCTAGAGGCTACTCTGCTGAAGGTCTTCACGGAGATATGAGGCAGGCTACAAGAACAAGAGTTATGGATGCATTTAGAAAGGGAGTCGTAGATATACTTATAGCAACAGACGTTGCAGCTAGAGGAATTGATGTTGATGATGTAGAAGCAGTATTTAACTTTGATGTACCTCAAGATGAAGAATATTACGTACATAGAATTGGCAGAACGGGAAGAGTTGGTAGAGTAGGCAAGGCTTTTACTTTTGTATCTGGAAGAAAAGAAATATATTCTTTAAAAGGAATACAGAAATATACTAATACTAAGATTCATCCTCAACAGATTCCTACTGCTAAAGATATAGAAGAAGTAAGAATACAAGATTTTAAAAAAGAAGTAAAAAAAGTAATAAAAAAAGAAGAACTAAGAAAGTATATAGAGATAGTTGACCAACTAATGAGTGAAGATGTTACATCAATTGATGTTGCTGCAGCTATGATAAAAATGTATGTAGATAAAGAAGAAGAAGTTAAAGAGCAAGAAGAATCTGATGTATTTGGAGATACAGGTGCTGAGCCGGGAATGGTTAGACTTTTTATTAATGTAGGTAAAAAGGATAAGGTAAGACCTGGAGATGTTGTTGGTGCTATAGCTGGAGAGACTAAGATGTCTGGTAAATTAATAGGAACCGTTGATATATACGATAAATATACCTTTGTAGAAGTTCCTAGAGAAAATGCGAGAGAAGTTCTTACTATTATGAGAAATAATCAGATAAAAGGAAGACCGATAGTAATAGAACCTGCTAAAGGAAAAAGATAAAAAAATAAATGTATATTTAAGCTTAAAAGTGGTATAATTCTAATAAGAAAGTTATTAACTTCACTAATTATAGGGACGGAATAACTAATATTAATAAGGAGGATTGTATGGCGAAATTAAGTGTAATCGAAGGAATCGGACCAGCTTATGAAGAAAAACTTAAAGAAGCTGGAGTAACTTCTATTGAAAACTTGTTGGAAGTGTGCACCAGTAAAAAGGGTAGAAAGGATTTAGCCGAGAAAGTGGATCTTTCAGAGAAGCTAATTCTTAAGTGGGCAAATCATGCAGATTTAATGAGAATTAAAGGTGTTGGTGGAGAGTATGCTGAGCTTTTAGAAGCTTCTGGTGTTGACACTATACCTGAATTAGCCCAGAGAAATCCTGAAAATCTTTATAAAAAAATGGTAGAAGTAAATGAAGAAAAAGAATTAGTTAGAAAATTACCTACTGAAAAACAAATACAAAAATGGGTAAAAGAAGCGGATTCTTTACCGAGAGTACTAAATTATTAAAAACATAATTAAGGGCCACGGAATTATAATTTCGTGGTTTTTTAAACTAAACTAATATAATTGGTTTATATTACTGATTATTGTATGAGAGGAGCATGAATTTGATAAAAATAATTGCCGATTCTACCTGCGATTTAAGTGATGAAATACTAAATGAGTATAATATTTCTACAGTACCTCTAAATATTATGATAGATGAAAAGAGTATGAGCCACGGCAGCGGTTATCTTATTTTGAAGAGTGCTTTACTAAGAGAAAAGGGAGCTACATACAGTGAATTGATAGACTTTAATGAAACATATAAAACTAATGTTAAACACTTTCTCTCAGTAGATGATCTAAATAATCTTATAAAAAGTGGTAGGTTAACTAATGTTAGTGCTATGATAGGAAAATTACTAAAAGTTAAACCAATAATGTCTATGAGAAATGGTAAAGGGGCTATAGTAGCAAAGGTAAGAGGTACGAAAAAGGTATATGAACATTACATAAATGAATTCCAAAAAAGAGTGGATAAAGAACTAACAGATTTTATAATTATAGGATATACATCAGACTTATCTTATGCTGAAGGACTAAAGAGAAAATTAATAGGGGAAACAGGTTTTCTAGGAACTATATATATTTTGCAAATGGGTGTTTCCGTTGGGACTCATGTCGGCTTGAAGGGATTATCTATGTTTTTTGTTGAAAAAGGTCACCGACACGATGGACTAATATATAATCAAATGAGTCAGCTTTTAGAGAAAAAAGATAAAATATTGAAGATGGTTAAAAGAATACAAGGTTAAATTGAACAAAAATATGGGTATATGACAATAAAATTTGCTATTTTTGTTCATTTTTTTTTTATTTAATGTTATAATAAAATCCAATAAACATTTCTCGTTAAATTCATATCAACAAAATAAATGAATACACTCTGTATTCAAATGTTCAAAATCCGAAATTATAGTTGAAAAAAATTATCAAATATAAGGTAAAATTAAAATATTAGTTTAAAATGACATTAGAAAGGAATGATGTGATGGAGTTCATCCCTGTACTATTTATTCTTATACCAGTAGTTGCATCTATGGTAGTATATTTAACTCACAACAAATAGGTTAAATATGTCACTTGTCTGAAGCATGCCGAGGTATACTCCCTCTAAAAACATTAGTAAAAACATAAACT
>DPPH01000115.1:2361-12133 GCA_003539375.1 Clostridiales bacterium | reverse complement strand
TAAAACTATAACTATTATTAATGAAATAGGGTTAGTAACTAAGCTTTTAAAAAAAGTTATTAAATTTCCTTGGCTGGATAAAATAGCTCTTCTAAAATTTCTTTCTAAAAGAGGACTAAGTATAATACCTAATACAATTGGACCTACAGGAAATTCAAAGTTTTTAAGAAAATATCCTAAAATACCAAAACCTAACATCCAATAAATATCTGTTATGCTATTGTTTATTGAGTAAGAACCAACAACCGATAAAATTATAATAATAGGCATTAAGATACTTTTTGGTATTTCAACAATCTTTGCAAATATTTTTATACCTGTCAAACCAAAAATTAATAGGAAAACATTTGAAACAAATAAGCCTCCTACAATTAACCATACAACTTCTGGTGATTCTACCATTAGCATAGGTCCTGGTTTTAAGCCATGGATAAATAAAGCACCAATAATTATTGCTGTTACAGCATCACCTGGAATTCCAAGTGTTAACATAGGTATAAAAGCTCCTCCTATTGCTGCATTATTTGCACTTTCTGGAGCAACTAATCCTTCCATAGCACCTTCACCAAAAGGAACTTTTGGATTCTTAACAGTTCTTTTTGCATGGTCGTATGCTAAAAGTGCTGCTAGGTCTCCTCCTGTACCAGGAAGTGCTCCAACAAAAACACCCATTAGTGATGTTCTTATGGATAAAGGAAGATATTTTACTACTGATTTAAAACTTGGTATTATTCTATCGATTTGTTGCTTTGCAGCTACCACGTCAATTTCTTTTATTTGGACTAAAGCTTCTGATAATCCAAAAAGACCGATCATTGCAGTTACATAGTTAATACCACTTAAGAGACCAATATTACCAAAAGTAAACCTTCCTACACCCGTTAAAGGATCCATACCTACTAAACCTAATAAAACTCCTAAAGCTGCTGTAAAGAGACCTCTTGGTGTAGAATCTGTTCCTAAACTACCAACTAAAAATAGTCCCATTACTGCTAATAAGAGGTAGTCTCTTGGTGCAAATTGTAAAGCAATATTAGAAACAATTGGTGCTCCAACTGCCAGGACAATAGCTCCTATAAAACCACCTAGAACTGATTGAACTACTGTTACTCCTATAGCTTCTCCTGCTTGTCCTTTTAAAGCTAATGGATAACCATCAAAAGTAGTAGCCAGTGCCGCAGGTGCTCCTGGTATATTAAGCAAAATAGCTGCTCTTGAACCACCATAAACTCCACCACAGTATATGCCAATCATAAGTGCTATTGCAGGCAATACATCCCAAGAAAAGGTAAATGAAATTAATAGTGATACAGCCATAGTAACAGAAAGTCCTGGTAAAGCTCCTATGTATAAACCAAGAAAAGTACCTGCTGCTATATAAAACATAAGTTGTATATTTGTAAAAGGAAGTAAAGCGTATTGTAAAACTTCCATAAGTCACCTCCTAAGGTAATATAACATTAAATATTGTACTAAAAATTACTATTATTACTCCTAATGTAACAGATGAAATAATGAGTACTTTAAACCATTTTCCTGCTTTCAAAAACATCATTATACTAAATAAAAATAGTAATGTTGATATTTCGAATCCTACTATTCCTAGTAAGAAAGCATAAATGAATATCAAAATTATTGATACAACTATTCTTCTATTCAACATACTATTAATTGTTTCTTTCACTTTGTTTTTTGATTTACTTGGAGAGAGTTTTTTCATCTCTCTCCAAATAAGTATAGATGTTATTATCATAATTGAAGAAACAAATACAGGAAAAAAGCCAGGTGAAGAAAATGAAACTTCTTTTTTAAAAATTTGAATTGCAAAATACAAAGTTACTAAACTAAATCCAAAAAGAATGTATACAAATCCTTTTTCACCATTAATCATTTTTCTTTTTTCCATAACATTCTCCTTACTTTATTTATTCTATTCTTTCAATTCCGAATTCTTCAGGTGATTTTTCAGTGGCTCCGGCATCATACATCAACCAAGCTGCTATTTTTTGTGATCTATTAATAAATTCTCTTGCTTCTTCACCTTGATATCCTAATGGAACAGCTCCAAAATCTATTAAGAAATCTTGATATTCCTCTTCTTCATATCCTTTAAGGAATGCTTCTTCTAATATATTCATAATTTCTTCTGGGGTTCCTTTTTTAGCAAATACTCCATAATATGGTCCCCAAGGCAAGTATGCTTCATATCCTTCATAAATATCTGTAATAGGTGTAATTTCTTCTAGTCCAGGGATTGTATCATTTGAAATTGCTGCTAAAGGTCTTACATCTCCAGATCTAATTAATTCTCTAGCTGCAGAAACTGAAGCTACTGTAACATCAACATGTCCACCTATCATTGCAGTCATTGCTGGTCCTTCTCCATCAAAAGGAACTAGGTTAAATTCTACATCATTAACAGCTTTTATCAGACCGGCTGCTACAAAAGGTAGCCCTCCAGGGCCAGTTGAACCCATTTCAACTTCACCAGGTCTTGAAGCTGCATCATCTATTAAATCTTCCAGTGTTTCATAAGGTGAATCTTCTGGAACAACTATTAAAGCTACTGACATTCCTAATACAATTACTGGATCGTAATTATCATAATCTATTTCTGATAAATCTAAAACTTTATACAATTGTGGGTTTTCTGCACCAAACAATAAAGTATAACCATCAGCTGGCTTATTATAAACAAATTGAGTAGCAACTGCACCTGTAGCTCCTGTCTTGTTCTGAAGTACAATTGATGCATCTATATGTTTTTCTACATGCGGTGTATAAGCTCTAGATACATTATCAGTAGCTCCTCCCGCTCCCCACATAATGTATCCTTCTATGTCTTTTTCTGGGAAAGATACCTCTTCTGATTCCTGTGAACATCCTACGAATGATGTTAATACTAGCAATAAACTTAAAATTAAAGCTGTTTTTCTCTTTGTTAACATAATAAATCCTCCTTAAATTTATTTTAATATGTAGATACATATTATACAAAAATTATTCTGTTGCTTTATGCTTAGACTTTACTATTTCTCCACCCATAAATTTACCATCAACTACATTATCTTTTGGAGTATAGATATCATTTATGTTCCAAATTCCATCTGTTGGTACTGGTATGTTCTCCATAGGTACATCTAGTAAATATGGTTCATTAGATTCAATTGCTTCTTTAAATGCTTCTTTGAAATCTTCAGCTTTTGTTATTTTTTTACTCTTTATACCGTAAGCCTTTGCTATATCAGCCCACTCAGGATTGTATTTTTCTCCGGCTTTATTTTTAAATATTGTTCCAAAAGAATGTTCATAGTGAGAAGATTCTAATCCTGCAATAGTTCCAAAAGCATTATTATTCATTATTACCCATACTACCGGTATGTCTTGTTCTACAGCTGCTGCTATTACCGATGGATTAGTACCAAATCCTCCATCTCCTACAAGTGTTATAACTTTTTTATCAGGGGCTGCTAATTTAACTCCTAAAATAGCCGCCGGTCCGAAGCCCATAGTAGCAAGACCACCTGGATGCATTATAGTTCCCGGTTTAGTAATATCGAACTGTTGTCCAACTCCATTTTTATTCCAACCTACATCAGTTACTATTATTCCATCTTCTGGGAATACTTCTCTAACATCTTTGAGTATTTTTTGAGGAGTCATTGGAAATCTAGTATCTTCTGATATATCTTTATTTGACGCTTTAAATTCTTTTTTGTACTTTGTAATTTTATCTCTTACTTCCTGTCTATCTATACCCTCAGGCTTAATATCTTTAGCTGCTTCTAATATTTTCTTTAAAGCTTTTTTAGGATCTGCTACTGCTCCTATTGATACAGGGAAATTTCTTCCTATTTCACCTGGTTCTAAATCTATTTGCATAAATTCAGTATTTTTAGAATCAAAGGTTATCCCATCATACCAAGAGCTACTGTCTGCTTCAGCAAATCTAGTTCCTACTCCTAAAAGTACATCGGCATTTGAAGAAAATCCATTGACAAAATCTGTTCCCCAAAACCCTGTCATTCCAACATGTAGTGGATGAGTATCAGGAATTGCTCCCTGACCCATTAAAGATCTTGTTACCGGGATGTCTAAAAATTCAATTAATTCTGTAAGTTCTTTTGAAGCCTCTGTCATTATAACCTGTCCTCCTACGTGAATTATAGGATTTTTAGCTTCAATAAGTTTCTTAGCTATTTCTGATGCTGTCTCCTTAGGTAGGTCTGGTCTCACTGTAGTGTGAGAATCTTTATAAGTTCTTTCGAAGTAAGAAGTATCGATTTCTCTTGAAAATATATCCATCGGTACAGATATTAATACCGGTCCTGGTCTTCCTGATTCTGCCAACCTAAAAGCCTTATCTAATATTTCAGGCATAGCTTCCGGTCTATCAACTCTCCATGCTCTTTTAACAAAAGGCTTATAAATGTCCATTTGAGTAGCATCCCCATGTAAGTTGACTTCTTGGTGGGGGTGTTTTCCATAGTAGTAACTTGGTACATCTCCAGCTATAACTACCATAGGTATATTATCTAGAGCTGCATTAGCCACTCCCGTCGTTGCATTTGTTAATCCAGGTCCTAAGTGTGTTAAAAGAACACTAGCTTTCTTAGTTGCTCTTGCATATCCGTCTGCAGCATGAGATGCAATTTGCTCATGTCTTACAGATATATATTCAAGATTGCTGTTTTTTAGTGCATCTAAAAATCCGATAACTGTATGTCCGCATAATCCAAAAATATGCTTAATACCTCTTCTTTCTAAATAGTCTGTAATTTGATAAGAAACTAATTTTTTCATTAGTACCTCCTTTCTAATTATTCATTAAATCTATCATTTTCCTTACATTTTCCACAGGCATTTGTCCCGGAGCTGAAACTCCTTTACCTACTGCAAAACTCATATCTATCCCAAAATAACTACCAAATACCCTTGTTATTTTTCCATATTCTCCCATTGACATAGTAACAATTGGTATTTCTACTTTTGATAATCTTGCCTTATAAGTTGCATTAAATAATTTTAATACATCTCCATATGAGTTAGCCATAACTGCTAGTTTTGTTATATCAGCTCCAAGCTTTTCTCCTTCAATAATTTTATTTAATATAAAATCTTCACTTGGTGTTTCTTTAAAATTATGATGAGATAAAATCAAATACTTATCATGTTTTTTTACTATTTTTTTTACCTCTTCAAGAAAATTTTCTTCGTTGAACATTTCTACATCAATAATATCTGCTAACCCAGTTTCTAAAGCTTTACTAATAATACCAACTCTATCATTTTGTAATATTTCTTTATTTCCACCTTCGTCATGATGCCTACATGTAAAAATTACTGGTATATCTTTAGTCATTTTTGATAATTCTTTCATTGCTTTTATTAATTCACTTTCTTCTTCATAATTTAAATCATCAAAAAAATCAACTCTCCACTCTAGTACATCTGGATCTAGCTTTATTAAATCTTCTGCTTGTTCTAGTAATTCTTTTTTTGATTTGCTTACTAAAGGTAAGCAAATTAGTAATTTTTCTCCACCAAAAATTTTACCTTTTACATTAATTTTAACTTTACTTTCTTTTCTCATTATACCTCCTCTTATAAATATTCATTTTTAACAATCTTACTCGTTTTGTATAATTTTTCAATATTATGAAAATGTTTTCAAATGACTTGTAATTTAAATATATTTTTAGTATTATAACCTATAAAAAAGTATTAATAAAGCGTAATATTATGTATTCGTTTTTTTTCTATTAGGAAAGAGCAATCTTGATACTCTTCCCTAATAGAGTAGGGGTATATAATTAATCTAGATTTCTATTTAGGTAATCTTTAGTATTAACTAAACATCTTCTAGCATGTTCAGCATAGCCAAATTCTTCTACTCTTTTTAAATGAGGAATCTCTAATGAGTAGACCATCTCAGGCATTTTACTTACTATTTCTGCTATATTGATAGAGCCTTCACCAGGATAGAGTCTCTCGTCTCTACCTGTATGTATTAAGCCTTCTTTTGTTGTAGGTATTTCTTCAGGTCCATCACATAGATGTGCAAAGTGAAACCACTCTTTTGGTAAGTTTTCTAATTCCTTAAGGTTTACTCTTGATCTGTTAAAATGCAGTGTATCTATCATTATACCAGCATTGTCCATATTTACACTTTCTAATACTTCTTTAGTTTCTTTTAAATCTTTAACTCCTGCCCAAGTAACAAATTCAAGATCTACATTTAAGTCGTATTGTTTAGCTAATTCACATAACTCACCAAATTTATCAATATAAAAGTTTTTATTGTCCGTCCAAATGCTGCTAAGTACGCTTTTCGCTCCAAGTTTAGCGGAAGCTTCGAATGCGCCTTCATAATCTTTTATATTTACATCATCATGTATTCTTGCTAATTCTATATCATGTATTTGTATTCCTGTTTCTTCTAATGCTTTTTTTGTTTGATTAAACATAATTTTATTTGAACTTATATCGTAGTTTGGCTCTCCTGGTAAACCCATATATATTGGTCTTATACTTATATAATCATATCCAGCCATTTTTGCTATATATGTCATTTCAGGAGGTGCGCATCCTAATACTGTAAGATGTGCTAGAGAAAATTTTCTAGTCATAACTTACTCCTTTTTTATTTATTTTTCCATTTCTGGATTGTAAAATTCTCCAAATAATTCTTCATCAGATGGCTTATCTTCAGGTATAGGTTTTGCAACCCATGTTACGTTAAGGTAATGCTTTAAGTTTACATTTTCTGAAGTAATATTTCCACCCCATGTACCGCATCCTAAACTAGAAGTCATAGGCATACCGTTTGTAAAAGATCCTGCATTAGCTTTTGATTGAGGTTGTCTAACCATAATTCTACTTACCGGTGCTGCTAGTGCCAGCCTATTTATATGATCATCATTAAATGAATAAATACCACAGGAGTGACCTTTACCTTTTACTTCATATATTCCCTGCATCATTTCCAATGCTTGGTCAAACCCTTTATATTTATATACTGCAAGTAATGTTGTTAATTTTTCACTTGAGAAGAAATATTCATTTCCTATACCTTCCCCATATACTATAACAAATTTTCTATCTTCCGGTATTTCAAATCCAGCAATCTTACATAATTTTTGTGGTGCTAAAGCAACTGTATCACCTTTTCTGTGTCCTTCTTCATCCCACATAGCTTTTTTCAGTAATTCTCTTTCTTCAGCATTTGCCAGATATCCACCTTCATCAACTAATGCCTGAACCATTTCATCGAAAATACTCTCTTCGATAATAAGGTTTCCATCAGCAGAACATCCGGATCCATTATCAGATGTTTTACTTCTCATTGTGTTATTTGCCGCTTCTTTTATATCAGCTGTTTCATCTATTATCATAGTAGAGTTTCCTGATCCTACTCCATAAGCAGGTGTACCAGAACTATATGCTGCTCTTACTAATCCTTGGCCTCCTGTTGCTAATACTAAGTCAGCTTCAGCCATTAATGCCTGAGTCATAGGTATGCTTACGTTTTCCAAACATTGAAATACATCTTCTGGAGCTCCTTCTTTTTTAAGAGCTTCTCTCATTAATCTTACTGTTTCCATAGATGTATTCTTTGATCTAGGGTGTGGTGCAAATATTACTACGTCTCTTGCTTTAATAGCATAAACACCAGTTCCTCCTGGAGTTAGTGCTGGATTTGTAGTTGGTACTATAGATGCTATCAATCCAACAGGTTTACCGTATTTAGTAATTCCTTTTTCTGGAATTTCTTCAATAACTCCTACACTCTTTTCTCTTAATGCATCTCTTAATATTCCTTTTATCTTTCCTCTTTTGTTAATTCTGCTGTTGTAATCACCTAAACTACTTTCTTCAATACCCATTTTAGTTAATTTTTCGAAAGCTTGTTTATTTGCAACTGACCATGCAACAGCCTGTGCAAGTCTGTCAACCTTTTCCTGATCGTATTTTTCAATTTCTTTTTGAGCTTTTCTAGCTTTTTTAAGTTTTGTTGCTAGTTCTTCTCTCTGTACATCTGTTAAATCTTTGTATTGATCGTACATATTTTCCTCCTTTATGTATTTCCATTAAATGGAAGATAGTTTTATATGATGAAATTTACTTTAATTATACTAGAGGTTTTATCCTTTGTCAATGAAAAAAATCGTTTTCCTTGCCTGATGAGTTTTTACATGAAATTTATTAGACTAAGACTGTTTAATTTTTCTTTTTATGGATAAATATATATTAAGGAGGTAAAAATATGGATAATATAAGAGAATGTCTTTATTCTACCTATCATCTATGGTTAAAAGAATTTGAAGACAATAAATTTATAGTAGGTATAACGAGTTACCTAGTAGAAGAAATGGGAAGTATAAATAAGGTAAATTTAACGGATATTGGCGCTCATTTAATGGAGGGAGATATATTTGGAACTTTAGAAAACTCTGAAGAAGTATTTGAATTGACTATGCCTTTAGATGCTGAAATTATTGATGTGAACCCTAAAGTAGATAAAGAATTATCTACTCTTGTAGATAATCCCCTATTGATTTGGCTTATTAAAATAAAATTAACTAATGAAGACCAGGTATATGAGCTTTTAAATGAAATAGAATATAGTGATTTTATAGTTTAAGAATATTCTAGTTTGCTTTTAATTTCATTAATGCTTTCAATATGATAATCTCTAACAGATTCATTCATACCATTTTTTGTATGCATTAAAACAAATATGTGGCTGTATGCCTTTCTATATAGGTCAAGATGATTCATATATTTTTTAATATCTACATTATGCTTCTTACTGTTAATTTCTTTGTGGTAGAACTGTATTAAATTTCTAAATTCATCCATCTTTAATCTATAACCTTCAAGTGTCCTAACAACTATATAATTATCTTTAATCATTAAGTTGTTGTCTAAAAAAACTTTTAGCTCTTTATCTAATGATGTAAGTTTGACAAAAGGATTAGGTGGTTTAATATAGTAGTTAATTATCAAAGCAGAACCTATGCCTATAAAGGTCTCAAAAGTTCTATCTATTACATATTCCGCCGGTTGAAAATCAACTACATCAACAATTCTAAAACTAATGACTAAGAAAACCAGGCTAGCCGTCTTTATATATTCTGTTTTGCCAACTACATTACCTATATATATAATAAACAAAACTCCAAATGGAATGATATATAAATTGTCGGGTGATATCAATAGATAAGCAAAGGAAAAACCACTTCCTATTATCGTGCCTATTCCTCTTACACGAGCCATGTCTGTGGTCTCTATAAGTGAACCCTGCATACATAAAAAAGCTGTCCATGTAGCTTGAAAAGAGTCCAGTCCAATCAAATTACTTAATGCTAGAGCTGCAAAAACCGAAAGAAAAGTTTTAATACTTCTCATACCAAGTTTTGGTATCTTTATTTTTTTTATTGTATTTTCCATAGTATTTCCTTTAAATTTTTAAAGATTAAACCATAAATTCAAGTTTTTGTCAAATAATAAAAGAGCAGCTTATTCTGCTACTCTTCTTTTATTACTTTCTTTATTCTCTTTTCTAAATCTCTTCTTTTGAGCCATACCTGTCTATCGCAACCTATACATTTTATTCTAAAATCAGCCCCAACTCTTAAAATCTCCCAATCATAACTACCGCATGGGTGCTTCTTTTTTAATTTTACTATATCTCCTACTTCTAAATCCATTGGCATATTAACACTCCCGTCAAAAATGTTCCACGTGGAACATTTTATTCTATAATATC
>DPPH01000115.1:0-2086 GCA_003539375.1 Clostridiales bacterium | reverse complement strand
TTTGTAAAAGTATTGTCTTTATCTGAAAACATTATAAATGGTGTTGCTAGAGCAAAAACAAGGTAAAGTATAACAGCTGTCTTAAGGGCTCCAAATACTCCTCCTAATAACTTATTCGCTAAATTTAAAACAGGCATTTTTACAATTGTATTTAGTACATTTGCTATAACAAAAATAATTAAGAAAGTAAAAAGTAAAGCTATAGTAAATGAAATAAATATCATAATCATATTTGTGACTTGATCTGCAATACTGCTGGTATTAGAAACTATTCCACTGCCATCTCCAGAAGCTATCATATCGTTGAACATCATACGTATATCGAAAGGAAGCTTATCAAATCCTTTAAATAAATCATTCATTGTGATATTACTTCCAAACTCTTCAATTACTTTGGCAATTTTTTCTGAAATAAATTCATTTACTGAAGTTTCTAGTTTTGTATTTTCAATTAAAAAATTCATTATAATATGGTAATATTCTTTTGATATAAAAAAAGCTAAAATTATACCTACTAAATTAAATAGAGACATAATAAACCCTCTTTTTATACCTGTAAAAACGGAGACCGCAATAAGTATAACTACTAGTACATCTACTAAATTAAAGTTCATAATACCCTCCTATCTAATAATCCCTTTATAAAAATTAAAATCTGTTTCTATGTATATATTGTCTTGAACAAAATGAAAATTAATTATTTTTTCCTCTAGAGACCATATACTGTAAATCTCTTCTTCAACTACAGAAATAGTTCTAGTATTGCTTAAAAATATATATTCTTTATATAATTTAATATTATCATATTCAGCATCGAGTTCAATAATTTTTTCTACCGAACTATCAAAATTAAGAATATGTAACTTTCTATTTTCTAATATTAGTATTTTTTTATTAACTTCATCTACATGGAACTCTTTAATTGAATCAAAATTATTATATTTCCATAGTATTATTCCATCTGTGTTAAATGTGTAAAAATTTTTTTGAGTAAGAACAAAATTTCTTGAAGGTGTTTGCTTTATATCTGCTATTAATTCCCCATCGAGTTTAGTTTCCCATCTTTTTATGTCTTCATTAATAATTCTTTGTTCTACTACTGAATTTATTTTACCACTTTCAAAATAAAAGTATCCTAAAGTATAACTATCAATTTCATCCTTTGGTAGTATACAAACAATATTACCATCTATATTTATTTCTTCATGCCTTCCATTAATAATTTTAACAATTTTATTATTATCATCTAAATCTTTTAAAGTTACAAAAATATCACTGTTTTTGGAAAAATCTATTATCTCATCCTCGAAGACATATTCGTTAATTATCTTACCACTTAGATCAAGTTCGATTATTTTCTTCTTATTTTCTGTTACAATAAAAATATTGTCTTTAAAGTATATCTCGTTAATAAAATCTTCTAATTCTTTAGACCATGAATTTTCACCGTTATAAAGACTCATTTTAATCGATTTATCATTATATGATATAATGCCATGGTTTGTATAGATTTTTTCTCTTAAAAACTCGATATTTTGGTCTTGTAAATTCTCAATTTCTACTTTTTCTACCTTTAATCCTAGTATATCTTCTTCAATTATAAAATAATATCCTGATAATATCAGGATTCCTAATATCAAAAAAATTATTATCTTCTTCAATTTATCACCTATTTTATTATATCATATTATATGCAAAAAAAAACATATTTAAATACTAAAAAGAATGTTCCACGTGGAACATTCTTTTCTTTTGATTTTACTTTTATTTATAACGTGCTTTTTATATCTTCATATTCTTTTTGATTATCTAAATCATATGAAGATCTTTTTGTGTAGTGAGTATGCAGTAGTTTGTGTGATATCTCAGCATTTGGTTTTCTTAGAAATTCATTATACAATTTTTGAATTTCAGGATTTTGATGGGATTTTCTGATTTCTTTAATAGAATCTTCCTCATATAATGCTTTTGCTCTTTCAACTCTTCTATCAACATACATTCTTGTTTTAGCAGGAACGTGTGATTGTCCACCACCGTTTACACATCCTCCTTCACAGGCCATTATTTCTATGAAGTGAAATTCTTT
>DPPH01000158.1:13683-14463 GCA_003539375.1 Clostridiales bacterium | reverse complement strand
AATATTTGCTGTCATGCATACAGGCATAAAAAAATAAAGATCTAGGAGAAAACTGTGGCCGAATATAATATTAAACTACCACTTGATGATCAAACTATTAATAAATTAAATATAGGGGACAGAGTTTTTATAACAGGTTATATGTATACGGGAAGAGATGCTGCCCACAAGAGACTTGTTGAATTAATAATCAATAACAAAGAATTACCTATAAATCTGGAAAACGAGACAATATACTACGTAGGTCCAGCTCCAGCTAAAGCAGGACAGATCATAGGTTCTGCGGGACCTACTACAAGTTATAGAATGGATCCATATACTGAGATTTTAATGAAAAAAGGTCTCAAAGGAATGATTGGTAAGGGCAGGCGTTCAAAAGATGTCATAGAAAGTATTAAAAAATACGGAGGTATTTATTTTGCAGCAGTAGGTGGTGCAGCAGCATATATATCTAAGTGCATAAAAAAGAAAGAATTGGTAGCTTACGAGGATTTAGGAACAGAGGCAATACTTAGAATATACGTAGAAAAATTTCCAGTTATTGTTGCAGTAGATAGTAAAGGTAAAAGCATATATTAAAATAAGCAGGCAATTACCTGCTTATTTTTATTCTTCACGACTCGGACCATCTTCTTCAGAACTTTCTTCTTCGTTATTGTTATCATTGTTGGAATCTTCACCGTCGATAGTTTGGTCAGTAGTGCCATCATCAATACCTTGGTCAGTTGTACCATCTTCTATTCCGGAAGATGTTGTAGTTTCATTGTGATAACTTAAATC
>DPPH01000158.1:6644-13388 GCA_003539375.1 Clostridiales bacterium | reverse complement strand
GTATCTATTACCATTTCTCCAAGGGTAAGACCATTCACTGCTACAACTTTTCCGTTTTCAATTTTTATTTGATCCCCATATATTTGTTTTAATTGTTCAGGAGTTATTGTATTACCTGAATTTCTAATTTCATCTTGTATTTGTTCGTATAATCTAATAGCATTCAATATTGGTTCGTAATACTGTGTCTTAACGTATGGATAATTTAGAGGATCATAAGGTTCATCTCTTTGTATGAAAACTCTTTCTTTAATTAAATCAGGAGGACAGTAAGGACCAGCAAGCATATTTGATTCAGTACATACTTTTGCTGTTACATGAACATCACAAAATTCTGTAGGTACGGTTCCATTTACAAAATATTCTGATGTAATTTGACTTCCTCTCTGGTCATTCCTGCACAAATCTGTTGCAAGTAAGCCTGATTGTTTACAAACATTCGCTCTTACAAGTCCTTGAGGTTCTTCAAAAGTTGCAGGAGCCAATCCAGCATGTACTTCCTTCATAATATTTCCCCATAATCTAGAAGTAGAGCCACTTCCTGTATTTACTTTTATTTGTGAATCATCATTTCCAATCCATATTCCGCCAACGTAATAAGGAGAATATCCCATGTACCATATATCTGCATTATCTGAGGTAGTACCTGTTTTACCAGCAACCTCGATTTCATATTCAGCAGGTAAAGCTGCTCGGTAAGATAGACCCTGAGTTACTGTTGTTCTTAAAATATCTCCCATTACAAAAGCTACTTCGGGACTTACTACTATATCTCTTTCTGGAACCTTTTCTAATATTGTCTTCCCATTCCTATCTACAACCTTGGTGTAGCAGATAGGTTCAACATAGGTTCCACTATTTGCTATTGCACCGTAAGCTGCAGTCATGTCAAGAGGAGTAAAACCTCTTGTTAAACCACCTAAAGCTAGAGAAGCCAAATTTTCGTCATTATAAGCTCTATTTTCTTCTCTTGAGATAAAAGTATCTTCTTCTGGGTTTGTTCCATCTATTAAGTGGAATTTTTCTAAATATTCTTTAGATAAATCTAAACCTATGTTTTCAAGCATATATACAGCATTTACATTAAGGGAATATTCTACAGACTTTCTTAAAGTAGTTAAACCCCAGTATTTATACTCTCGATTTTCATACCAGTTCTTAGGCCATCGTTCACCTTTTTCATTATATCTCGGTACATCATCAATTACAGAGACTGCAGTATATCCGTTATCTAAAGCTGGAAGATAAACTGAAAGTGGCTTAATAGTGGATCCAGGTTGTCTAGCAGCTCTCGTAGCTCTATTGTATGATTTGCTTGCAGTAATATCTCTACCACCAAATAAACCTTTTATTTCTCCAGAACGATAATCCATAATTACCGCTGCAGATTGAGGTTGTATAATTCCTATTTCATCAAAAGAATAGTAGTTATTACTTATTATTAAATTGTTTTGATCATCTATCTTATAAAATTCATCTAAAGAACTTAAATATTCTTTAGATATTAAAATTTCACCATCAGTGCCATCTTGTGAAATTATTTCATAGTTTCCTGCTAAATTTAAACCACTTATGTTGTGAGTTTTCAAATAATCATTTTCTATTGTATAGTAATCAACTATATCAAGAACATTACTGTAAATCTTAATTTTCTTAGTATTTATTATCAAATTACCTGATTCATCGAACCTATACTCTTCATTTGTAAGATAAAGATTATAATTTTCCGTTAATATATTTTCCTTTTTAAAATAAATTCTATGACCATTCTCATTTAGAATGTTGTGATCTCCGTCTAAATTTCCAACGCTTTCACCATCGTATCTCCAATAAAAAGATCTCCATTCTTGTATTAGAGGGACAGGTTCATTTGTAGTATCACCTAAAAGTTGGGTGGAAAAATCTCTATAGGAATCTTCTATTATTTTCTGTATATTCATGTCTATAGTACTATGGATAGTCAGTCCACCTGTGAAAAGTATATTTTCTGCTTGTTCATAGGTGTAACCATATTCGTCCATTAAATCTTCAATTACTTCATCTTTTACATAATCAGAAAAATAAGAAGTTATTTCCGTATTAGATTTTTGTCCAGGATTTAAGTTTCCCTTTACATCAAAATTTAATGCTGTTTCATATTCAGTATCATTTATATATCCTAACTCGTTCATCCTAGCAAGGACTGTTTTTTGTCTAGCTACAGCATCAGGATTATATACGCAAGCATATTTTGTACCAGATATATTAACATAACCAACTATATCTTCTTGAGGAACATTTCCTGTGTCAGCTACATTAACCCTTTTAAAAGGAGCATATCTAGTGTCGGCTTTAGGTACTCCAGCAAGCAATGCTGATTCTGCTATATTTAAATCTTTTGCTTCTTTAGAAAAGTAAGTATAGGAAGCTGCTTGTATACCAAAAGAACTCTGACCTAGAGGAATAGTATTTAAATAGTACTCTAAAATTTGATCTTTAGACAAGGAACGTTCTATTTCTATTGCAAGATACATTTCCTTTAGTTTTCTTTCATAAGCATCTAAAACTGATTCATCTTGAGAGAGATATAAGTTACGAGCAAGCTGTTGAGTAATAGTACTTGCACCTTGGGCAGTTAAATCTCTAACTTTTATATTATGGATCATTGAACCAACGATTCTTCTTATATCTATACCAAAATGCTCCTCAAATCGGTGGTCTTCTATTGCTATAAAAGCATTTTTTAGATGTTCAGGTAAATCGTCTAAGCTTATAATTTCTCTATCTTCTGTAGTTTGAACTACTTCCAGTTCATTGCCCTTTGAATCCAATATGACTGAACTTTCAGATAGCATACTTAATATATTTGTTGGATCTATTTCAGGAGCACTTCTTACTGTAGCAGAAATAATACCTATTGTAGCCCCAGCTCCTACAAACACAACAATTACAATTAATATTAATATTATCTTTATTATACTAAATCTTTTCTTTTTCTTGCTTTTCTTTTTTTTCTTATTATCTTTAGCCATAAAAACCTCCAGTTATCTTACAAATTAACATTATAACATAATCTGTAAAATATTAAATAAAAACATATGTATTTGTTACAAAATGTGAAATATGTTAATATAAATTAGAATTATTTTTATCTAACGTATATTATCCCATATTTTTATAAATTTTGCATTAAATTATTCTTAAACTTAACATTTAGAAGGAGTACAAATGGAAAAAAACTATGAAAAATGCATAACCGTAGGTGTAAACCTGGGAAACAAAAGTAACGATATAGAAGAATTAAATAACCTAGTAGATGCTGTGGCTGGAGAGGTTCTTTTTACTATCGAACAAAATAGACAAAAAATAGATCCTAAATACTATGTAGGCAAAGGTAAGATTAAAGAAATATCTAATCTAGTTGAGATGGAAGATATAGATTCGGTAGTATTTAATGACGAACTGACCAATACTCAAATTAGAAATATTGAAGAAGTAGTCAATTGTAAGATAATAGATAGGACTAACTTGATACTTGACATATTTGCCTTAAGAGCCCAAACGAGAGAAAGTAAAATTCAGGTAGAACTTGCCCAATTAGAATACAGATATTCTAAACTTAAGGGTAAAGGAATAGATATGTCTAGGCTGGGAGCAGGAATAGGAACTAGAGGACCAGGAGAAAAGAAGCTTGAGACCGATCGAAGACATATTATGAGCAGAATAGAAGAACTCAAAAAAAACTTGGACAAGGTTAAAAAAGTTAGAAAAGAGAAACGCAAGAGAAGAATGAAAAATCATATACCTACAATATCCGTTGTAGGATATACAAATGCAGGGAAAAGTACCTTAATTAATGCTTTTACTAAACTATACGGTGTTAATGAAAAAGAAGTGTTTGAAAAAGATATGCTTTTTGCAACATTAACTACTGAAAACAGAAAACTTATATTCCCTCATAATCTTGAATTTGTAATTACTGATACAGTAGGATTTATAAATAACTTGCCAACATTCCTTGTAGAATCTTTCAAGAGCACCCTCGAGGAAATAGCATATTCGGATATTATTTTAAATGTAATAGATATAAACTCAGAGAATGTTAAGGAACAAAAAAAAGTTACGGAAGATATACTTAAAGAATTAAAAGTAGAAGATATTCCAATTATTAACGTATATAATAAAACAGATAAGTCAAATGAAGAATATAAAAACAAGGATAAAGAAGTATTTATTTCAGCTAAAACCGGAAAAAATATGGATGATTTAAGGGAAAAAATTACCCGAACTATATACGGAAAAGAAATAAAAGTCCAGGTGGAAGTAGAGTATACAGAACCTGAAAAATTAAATTTTATAGAGAAAACTTATAAAATTCATGATAAAAAAATAATGGAAGACAGAATAAAATTCACAATACAAACTAGGGAAAAATTACTTAGTAAACTTCAAGACGGAGAATATAATGTTAAAAGAATACAGGACAATTCATAAAAATTCCGAGAGTATTATTGAAATTAAAAAATCAAAATTTATTGGGAGAGCATTCCCATGCAGTAATGAAGAAGAAGCTGTTAAACACATTGAAGAAACAAATAAAGAATTTTACGATGCTACCCATACAGCCTATGCCTATATTATTGGAAATAATGCTGAAATACAGAAATTCAATGATGATGGTGAACCTTCCGGGACTGCAGGTTTGCCAATTCTAAACTACTTAAAAACAGAAGAACTAAGAAATGTTTTAGTCACTGTTACAAGGTACTACGGAGGTATAAAATTAGGTAAAGGCGGTCTTATAAGAGCTTACTCAGGGTCTGCAAGAGAAACCATAAATAATAATATTATTGTAACAAAAAAAATAGTCGTTGAAACCCACATTATAATTTCATATAATTTATACGGAGGAGTAGAAAACTTACTTCAAAATGAAAATCTAATAGTAAAAGATAAGAATTTTGAAAAAGATGTTACAATAAAAATACTTGTCTTAGAAGAAGATATAAAAAAAATCAAAGAAAAACTAATAAATTACACATCGGACAATATTGAATTCCAAGATAAAGAAAAAAAATTCATGTCCGTTCATAACAACAAAATCATAATATAGAGAGGAGAATATACATGGCTGGACATTCAAAATGGGCCAATAGAAAACATAGAAAAGGCAGACAGGATGAAAAAAGAGCAAAAATATTTACTAAATTAGCTAGAGCTATAACAGTGGCAGTTAGAGAAGGAGGAGACGATCCAGAATACAATTCTGCTCTTGTAAATGCTATTGAAAAAGCGAAAAGCGAAAACATGCCAAATGATAATATTGATAGAGCAATAAAAAAAGGCACGGGAGATTTAGGGGGAAATGACTTTGAAAGAATTACCTATGAAGGATACGGACCAGGAGGTACTGCCTTTATAGTAAACTGTTTAACGGACAACAAAAATAGAACTGCAGCAGATATAAGACATTATTTCTCTAAGTACGATGGAAACCTAGGAGCTACAGGATGTGTTTCTTACTTGTTTGACAAAGTAGGATTAATTGTTATAGAAAAAGAAGGAATAGACGAAGAAGAATTAATGCTTGAAGCTGTAGAAGCTGGAGCTGAAGACTTTAAACAAGAAGAAGAAGTTTTTGAAATTGTTACAAAAGTAGAAGATTTTAACAAGGTAAAAACAGCATTAAAAGAAAACTACAAACTTTTGGAATCCGATTTAACCATGATTCCTAAAACAACCGTAAAAATCGATGATGAAGGAATGTACAAAAGATTAACTACCCTAATAGATGTAATGGAAGATAATGACGACGTACAGGATATATACCACAACTGCCAGTTTGAAATAGACGAGGAAGATAATTAATGAGAATTTTAGGGGTAGATCCAGGTTATGCTATATCAGGTTATGCAGTAGTAGATTACGAAGGAAATAAATTTAAAGTAATCAAATACGGTGTAATCAGAACACCCAGTAAAATGATAATGCAGGATAGGTTAAACAAAATTTTTGAAAAATACACTTTACTAATAGAAAAATACAAACCTGATCATATGGCAATTGAGGAACTTTTCTTCAATAAAAATGTTAAAACGGCTATAGCTGTTGGCCAAGCAAGGGGAGTTCATATAGTAGCTGCAGTGCAAAATAAGGTACCGGTTTACGAATACACCCCTCTTCAAGTGAAGCAGGGTGTTGTAGGTTACGGCAGAGCTGAAAAAAACCAGGTGCAGGAAATGGTTAAAATGCTTTTGAATTTAAAGACTATTCCAAAGCCTGACGATGCAGCTGATGCCTTAGCGATTACCATATGTCACGCTCATTCAAATAGATTTAGTGAAGAATACAAACTATAAAAATAGTAGGTGGATAAATGATTTCATATATACAGGGAACAGTATCGAAAATAGATGAGGAATTAATTATTGTAGAAACGAACAATATTGGGTACGGTATATTTACCTCTTTAAATACTATAGACAGTATCAATTTAAACGAAGAGATAAAAGTACATACCCATTTGTATGTTAGGGAGGATAAAATTAACCTATTTGGCTTTTTAACAGAAGAAGAGCTAGATATGTTCGAAAAGCTAATAAAAATCAGTGGAGTAGGACCAAAAGCAGCCATAGCAATTTTATCAATATCAAAGGTTAAAACTTTAAAAAGAGAAATTGCCAATGAAAATATAAATTATCTCAAAAAAGCCAGCGGAATTGGTAAAAAAACTGCTGGAAAAATAGTCCTAGAATTAAAAGATAA
>DPPH01000158.1:5981-6312 GCA_003539375.1 Clostridiales bacterium | reverse complement strand
GGATTTAACAAGATGGAAATAAGAAAAGCTCTATCAAAAATAAAATCCGAAGGAAAACAAGAAGAAGAAATTATAAAAGAAGCACTTAAAATTATGGGAAATAGGTGATTATAATGTCTGAAAGAGAAAACGATCTAATTACATCATCTCTTAATAAAACTGATGAAGAGTTAGAAGAAAGTCTAAGACCTAGCAGCTTAGACCAGTACATAGGCCAGGACAAAATAAAAGATAAATTAAAAATATTTATAGAAGCGGCTAAAATGAGACAGGAACAGCTTGATCATGTACTATTATATGGACCTCCGGGTTTGGGAAAAACGACCTTAGC
>DPPH01000158.1:5029-5679 GCA_003539375.1 Clostridiales bacterium | reverse complement strand
TTAGCTGCTATACTTACAAACCTAAATGAAAACGACGTTTTGTTTATTGATGAAATTCACAGATTAAATAGAAGTGTTGAGGAAATACTATATCCTGCAATGGAAGATTTTGCTTTAGATATTATAATTGGAAAAGGTCCCTCAGCTCGGTCGGTGAGACTTGACTTATCTCAATTTACACTTATTGGAGCTACTACAAGAAGTGGAGCACTTTCGTCACCATTGAGAGATAGGTTTGGAGTTATATGTAAATTAGATTATTATACAAACAAAGAATTAACTAGAATCATAGAAAGATCAGCGGGAATCCTAAATATAGACATAAACAAAAATGGTGCAGAAGAACTATCAAAAAGGTCAAGGGGAACACCGCGTATATCAAATAGAATACTTAAAAGAGTAAGAGATTATGCCATGGTAAAAGGTAAAGGCATTATAGACGAAGAAACTGCAAAAGCAGCTTTAGATGTCCTGGAAATAGATTCTTCAGGCCTTGATTATGTTGACATAAAAATCCTTAAAACTATTATAGACTTTTATAATGGAGGGCCTGTAGGTATTGATACTTTAGCTGCATCTATTGGAGAAGAAAGTATCACCATAGAAGATGTTTATGAACCTTATCTAATGCAGAAAGGTTTTTTAAGCCG
>DPPH01000158.1:2832-4761 GCA_003539375.1 Clostridiales bacterium | reverse complement strand
AAAATACAAGCCAGGTTAGCTTCAACGGCAGTTAGGGGTAAATAATGAAAAAAATACTACTATTTACAATAATTATAATGTTGATACTTTCAACTTTCTTAAATGTTTGGGCTGATGAAACAGATAAATATATTAATGTTCGAATCAGAAACCCGAGATTAGAAAATGAATTTATTAAAATTTCCGGCAGAGAAAATATCCAACTTTACATAGGTAATCCTCTAGACTCAGAATTTATTTTTGACTCTCAAGAAAAGGATTTAATTGTGAAAATTGATAGCTACTACAGTAACGGTACCTATTACAATGAATACGACGATAAATCTACAGAGGGACCCTATCATATAATTATTGAAGAATCCTACAATGATTACGAAAAGGCATTAGAGAATTTAAAGAAAATAGAAGAAGAAACTAAAATCGATGGATTTGTTTATTACAGAGGAAATAATTTCTACACAGCTTTTGGAAGATACACAAGTGAAAATAGAACAAAAGACATAGCAGCTTCTAAATTCGATGATTACAACTACAATATAGAAAATCATAAATCAAATTCTATTTTGGTATTTGATACTTCAGGAGAAATAATATTTTCTTATGAAAATAATTACGATATATTTTTTTCATCAGGAGAAAGAGGCAGTATATTTTTCGATGGTGTTGAATACCACGGCTACGCTGCATTTTATATAATTGAAGAGTATAAACTATTATCGATTAATATAGTAACTATCGAAGAGTATTTAAAAGGAGTAGTCCCAAGTGAGATTCCGCCTTCATGGAATGAGGAAGCATTAAAAGCTCAAGCAGTGGCTGCAAGAACTTATGCTGTAGCAAATACACACAACAAGTCAAATTACGGATACCACGTTGTTGATAATCAAAACAGTCAGGTATATGGAGGAATTCATAGAGAATATACTTCTACAAATAAAGCTGTAGAAGATACAAAAAACCAACTAATATACTACAATAACAGCCTGATTACAGCTTTTTATCACTCTACTAGTGGAGGTAAAACTGCAGACAGTGGAAATGTATGGTCTATCACCCTTCCTTATTTGAGAAGTAAAGAGGACGCTTTTTCTAACATATCACCTCATACGGAGTGGAATATTGATTATACTAAAGATGAATTAATAAAAATATTAACTGAAGATTTTGGTGTAGAAGATATATACGATATGGAAATTATTGAAATATCCGATGATGAAAGGGTTATTGAGACATCTATCAAAACGGATAAAGGAGAAGTAAATCTCATAAAAGAAGAAATAAGGGCAGTTTTAGGATACAGTAAGCTAAAAAGTACCTGGTTCACAATAAATAAAAACAATCAAATTACCATCCAGGGAGATACTGATAATCTAAAATCAAACCTAGCAGAAAAAAACAAATTATCCTTTGATGGAAATAAAGTTTTAGATACTACAATAAGCTATAATAAGAAAGAATCGATATTATCAAAAGAAGAAAAGTTTCAGATTAATACTTCTCCCGATAACTTTACTCTTGTGGGTAGAGGTTGGGGACACGGCATAGGAATGAGTCAATACGGAGCTAAACAGATGGCCGAAGAAGGCTTCACCTATGATGAAATACTTGAATACTACTATACAGGAGTGACAGTTAAATGAACACAGAATTAAAAACACAGGACTTTTATTATGACCTTCCAGAGGAACTAATTGCACAAACCCCTTTAGAAAAAAGATCCGAATCCAGACTTATGGTACTTAAAAGAGATGATAAAAAAATAGAACATGATTACTTTTATAATATATTGAATTACCTAAAAAAGGATGATTGTCTAGTTATTAATAATACTAAAGTTATACCAGCTAGGTTGTACGGTGAAAAAACAACGGGAGCCAATATTGAAATCTTATTATTAAAAGAAATAAGTGAAAATACTTGGGAATGTCT
>DPPH01000158.1:0-2449 GCA_003539375.1 Clostridiales bacterium | reverse complement strand
CCACCCTATATAAAAGAAAAATTAGAAGAAAAAAATAGATACCAAACAGTATATGCTGAAAAAACCGGTTCAGCAGCAGCACCTACAGCAGGACTTCATTTTACCGATGACTTGCTAGAAAAAATAAGAAACAAAGGTATTAAAATAGCTTATGTAACCCTACATGTAGGATTAGATACCTTTAGACCGGTAAAAGTAGACAATGTATCTGAACATAAAATGCACTCTGAATATTATGAAATAGATCAGGAAAATGCAGGTATTATTAACACTACCAAAAAAAATGGAGGTAGGGTTATATCAGTAGGAACAACAAGCACGAGAACTTTGGAAACAATTGGTCGTAATACCGGATATGTAGAAGCTGGTTCCGGATGGACTGATATTTTCATATATCCCGGCCGGGATTTTAAAGTTGTTGATGGTCTTATTACAAATTTTCATTTACCGGAATCAACCCTACTTATGCTTGTAAGTGCCTTCGCAACAAAAGAATTTATTTTTAAAGCATACGAAGAAGCAGTAAAGGAAAAATACAGATTTTTCAGCTTTGGTGATGCCATGTTTATTTATTAGGAGGAAAAATGTCGTTAGAATTTAACATAGAATACAAATCAAAAGAAACAAATGCAAGAGTAGGAAAAATAAAAACTCTTCATGGAGAAATTGAAACACCAATATTTATGCCCGTAGGGACAAAGGCAACAGTAAAAACTGTTACCCCAGAAGAACTAAAAGACATAGATGCTCAAATTATATTAAGCAATACATATCATTTATACCTTAGACCGGGAGATGACATAATAAAAGAAGCCGGAGGACTTCATGAATTTATGAAGTGGGACAGGCCTATACTTACTGACAGCGGAGGCTTTCAAGTTTTTAGCTTAGGAGATATGAGAAAAATAACAGAGAAAGGTGTAGAGTTTAGATCATATATTGATGGTTCTAAACATTACATTACTCCAGAAAAATCTATAAGCATTCAAAACAATCTTGGTTCTGATATAATTATGGCTTTTGATGAATGTACACCCTACCCAGCTACTAAGGAATATGCAAAAAAATCCATGGAAAGAACTACTAGATGGGCAAAAAGATGTAAAGAAGCCCATAAAAATGTTGAAAATCAATCACTTTTTGGTATAATACAAGGTGGGATGTATAAAGACTTAAGAATGGAAAGTCTAAATAATTTAGTAGAGTTGGATTTCCCCGGCTATGCAATAGGTGGTCTTAGTGTAGGAGAACCGGCGGAAGAAATGTATGAAATACTAGAGTACATAGCACCCAAAATGCCAGAAAATAAGCCGAGATATCTTATGGGAGTGGGAAGTCCGGATTATTTATTTGAAGCCGTTATAAATGGAGTAGATATGGCAGATTGTGTTTTACCTACTAGAATGGCTAGAAACGGCACATTTATGACCAGCGAAGGTAGAATTGCCATTAAAAATGCTCAGTATAAAAAAGACTTTAGTCCATTAGATCACGAATGCAGTTGTTATACATGTCAAAACTATTCTAGAGCTTATCTTAGACATTTATTTAAAGAAAAAGAGATTCTCGGCCTTAGATTGGCTACTATCCATAATTTATTTTTCTTGATAAATCTAATGAAACGTATTAGAATAGCAATTAAGGAAGAAAGACTTCTAGAATTCAGGAAGGATTTCTACAATAAATACGGTTATAATGATTAAAAACAGGAGGTTAACTAAATGACTGGACAATATTCAAGTATTATCTTTATGGTAGCTATGTTTGCTATTTTTTATTTTATGCTTATAAGACCCCAAAGAAAAAGAGATAAAGAAATAAAAGAAATGAGATCTGCACTTAAAAGGGGAGACGAAGTTGTAACTATAGGTGGAATTTACGGTAGAATTATAAAAGTAAATGAAGATATAGTAGTAATCGAGTTAGAGCATGCTAAGCAGAGACTTAAGATGGCAAAATGGTCTATTAGAGAGTTAGTAGAACCATCTGAAGAAGAACCTGAACCAAAAGAATTAGAAAACGAATCTGGCTCAGATGAAGAAAATAAGGAAGATTAAAAAAAGAGCCTTGTGCTCTTTTTATTTTTCTTTATAAATACCAGCTATTATGCTATAATATTTTAGAATTATAAGGTTATAGGGAGGTTATCATGAAACATATTAAACAATTAAATAATAAAAACATTACAAAAAACTTAACCAACAAAGGTTGCGGAGAATGCCAAACTTCATGTCAGTCTGCATGTAAAACTTCATGTACTGTAGGAAATCAAAAGTGTGAAAATATTTAAATGTAGTGGGTTTCCACTACTTTTTTATTGACTAGGAGGATAAAGGAAAATAATGATACATTATTTTGAACTATTAGATAAAAAATTTATAATAGATGTAAACAGTGGTATAGTCCACGAAGTAGATGGACTTGTTTATGATATTATAAAAGAAGATGC
>DPPH01000011.1:8180-10549 GCA_003539375.1 Clostridiales bacterium | reverse complement strand
GCTACCACCGGTTTTCCATTCTTTAAAGCATCCTCCACTTCCTTGCTTACTTCTAAATATTTTTCATACATAGTTTTACCTCCTCTAATTTTTCTTTTATTTTCTCTGGTGACATTTCTGGATTGATTGTCTCCTTATGCGATAGGGCTATAAGGGAAGCTCCTGTTGCTATTTTTGCACTTTCGTATATGTTTAGGTTTCTCATACTGCAGTAGGCTAAGGCAGCTGTAAAGGCATCACCGGCTCCTGTAGTATTTTCAGGGTGAATATTTTCAGCTTTGTAAATACCTCTTGTATTTTCATCGGCGAAAAATACTCCTTCTTCTCCCAGGGTAATAAAAACTTGATTAAGTCCTTTTTCTTTTAGGTGATTCCAGTTTCTTATTAAGTCATCATCCTCATTGATTTCTATACCTGTAAGGGCTGCAGATTCAAGCTTATTAGTCTTGAGTGTGTGTATTTTTCCTAAAGATTCTTTTACCTTAACTGCCTTTGCCGTAGAAACGGTATCTAAATAAAAGTCCGTTTCTTGAAAATTATCTAAAAGATACTTTAAAATTTTTTCAGGTATGTTTGTATCTAGTAAACAAATTTTGGAATCTTTAATTAGGTTTTCGTTTTCTAAAATTTGCTCTATGGTCATCTTATCGTAAATATCCATGCTGGAAATAGCTACCGACATGTCCTGGTTTTCATCTAAGATAGCTAAGTAGGTAGAGGTGCTGCCCTCTTTTATAATCCGACAAGCGGTCGTATCCAGGCCTATTTTTTTGGCTTCATCTAAGATTTTTTTGCCGTAGATATCATCACCTAAAATACTTATAAGTTTTGTATCTACACCCAATCTTACAAGGTTTTCGGCGATATTTCTTCCAACTCCACCTAAGGATAACTTTACACCTCCTATATTGGAGTCTTGAGGAATTAGCTTAGAGTAGGGATAGCCTACAATATCGATATTTACTCCACCGATTACCACTGCATAATCATTATTTACATCCATGGCATCTCCTTTGAAAATTTGTTTTAAAAAAATACTTAATATAATATATATACCCTATTAGATTTAAAATATATGAATTTATATATTTTGTTTTAAAATATTTCATCCTGTGATATATTTTACTTATGATAAAAAATTTTGGAGGACAAAAATATGAAAAAAACACCCTTAATAATTGATTGCGATCCGGGAGTAGATGACGTACTAGCTATAGTCATGGCAAAGTATGTTGATAAGTTTGATATAAAAGCAATAACTTCTGTATCGGGAAATGTAGGAATAGATTTAACTACTAGAAATGCTCAACTGATAGCAGGCTTGCTTGATTTAAATTGCATAGTAGCAAGAGGAGCAGAAGAACCCCTAGTAAAGCCTAAAAGAGAAGCTGGCCATGTTCACGGAGCCGATGGTATAGGTGGTACTCTTGAGATGTTTCCAAAAGATTGTGGAAAGGACCTATCAAAAGATAGTGCATTAAATGTACTTAGGGATACACTTATGAAATCTGATGAGAAAGTTTCCATAGTGGCCATAGGACCCCTTACAAACATAGGCCTTTTATTAAAAACCTATCCTGAAGTGAAGGAAAAAATAGAAGTTATCAGTATAATGGGTGGAGCTATAAATAACGGGAATGCTACCCCCTGCAGCGAGTATAACTTTTTAGTTGATCCTGAAGCAGCAAGTATTGTATATAAAAGCGGAGTACCTTTAATAATGGCGGGAATAAACCTTACGGTAAAGGTAACCTTAACTGATGAAAATTTAGAAGAAATAAAAAAGATCGGTACCAACCTATCTGAAATAGGACATAAGATGATATTAGATTACACAAAGGATGACCCTGCTATTCACGATCCATGTGCCGTACTGGCCTTATCCCATCCTGAAATGTTTGAATGGGAAGATCTGTATGTCCAGATAGATACAAGAGAAGGCTTTACTCAGGGTATGTCCTATGCAGATTACAGACTTAGAGACCCTAAAAAACCTAATTGTAGAGTCCTTACGAATATTGATTTGGATAAATTTAGAAGATTTACTGTAGAATCATTTAAATAATAGGGATAATTTGAAGGTGTCTTAATCTAAGGAGGAGTTCGATGAAAATTTTAGTTACTGGTGGATTGGGATTTATAGGAAGTCACACCTGTGTAGAACTAATAAATAAAAATCACCAGGTGGTAGTAGCGGATAATCTTTCCAACAGTAAAATAGAAACTTTAGAAAGAATCGAAAAAATTACTGGAACAAAGCCGGTTTTTTATAAAATAGATGTGACGAAAGAAGAACTGGTGGAAGAAATATTTAAAAAACATGACCTAGATGGAGTAATACACTTTGCAGGATATAAGGCTGTAGGAGA
>DPPH01000011.1:0-7835 GCA_003539375.1 Clostridiales bacterium | reverse complement strand
AGTAAGTTTGTTTTCAGTTCTTCTGCTACGGTATACGGAGACCAAGAATCGCCCTTTAAAGAGGATATGGAGCTTATGGAAACCACAAATCCCTACGGTGAAACAAAGGCTATGAGCGAAAGAATTTTGAAGGATACAGCTAAGGCTAATGAAGACTTTGGAGTCTCTCTCCTAAGATACTTTAATCCTGTAGGAGCCCATGAGAGTGGACTTATAGGTGAAGATCCAAATGGCATTCCAAATAACCTTATGCCTTTTATTACAAAGGTAGGAAAGGGTGAATTGGATAAACTATATATTTTTGGAAATGACTACGATACGGTAGATGGTACAGGAGTAAGAGACTATATACATGTAGTAGATTTGGCAGAAGGTCACGTCGCTGCATTGGAAAACTTGAATCCAGGTATAAATATATATAATTTAGGCACCGGGAAAGGTACTTCAGTTCTTGAAATGGTAGATGCCTTTAAGAAGGTAAATAAAGTCGATGTACCTTATGAAATCGTCCAAAGGAGAAAGGGAGATATAGCCAAATCCTTTGCTGATGTATCAAAGGCTGAAAAAGACTTGAAGTGGAAAGCCAAGAGAGGTATTGAAGAAATGGTAAGAGATGCCTGGAGATTTGAAAATAGCTAGATATTTTCTCCTTTATAATCGTATATTTCATATTCTTCCATAGGGAGAAGTTTTGTATATATTTTAAAACCAGTATAAAAACCAATTAAGGTACCTATAACTACAAAAGGAATATAGATACTTTCAGGCCATTCTTTAAAGAATGGTCTGTATTTTAGGTAGAAGTAATTTCCATCGATTATAGGATTCAAAAAATACACAAAGGCAAAGTATATTAAAAAATACATTGAACTTTGCTTAAATTTTCTATAAGTTGGACGCCATCCGTAGGCGATATAGGCAAACCAGGGTAAAAGTATGGTCACAGCGTGGTTTATCACATAAGAAATGCCAACGGCATGGTAGACAGGGTAAATTCTTTGAGGGTATAGGAAAGAACCGTAGGCATATAAGCCGAAGTAAAACATAGTATCCATAACGCGAATATCTTTGGTTATTAGAAAATAAATCCCTAGTAAAGAAGAAATTCTGCATATATGTAAAGGCAGGGCTTCTCCGGGGTTAAATCCTGTTTCTAAAAAATACCATGTGTATAAAAGAACCTGTTGAAAGACAGATAGGGCAAGGATACCTCTGGCGGTTCTATCTGGATTTTTTCTTATTTCATTTCTTTTAACTACAAGAAAAGTGAGGGCAGTCAAAAAAATTGCCATATATATAAAATGATGGATATCTAAAGGTTTAATAAAATCTACATTTTCATCCCAAAATATATTCATTCCAACCTCCTAGTTCTTTATAAATAAATCATATCACAAATTAATTGCCCTTAAAAGTTAAAAGAAGGTTATATTAATCAGTATTTCTTGAGTAAATAGGTAATTTATTATAAAATCTTAATGGACTAAGCAGTAAAATTTTATATAATTAAAACATCAAATTAACGGGGAGAATTAAATGAAAAAAGATATTTACGTAATGTGCGGGGGTAAATCAGTAGAACACGATGTTTCTCTTATTAGTGCATCTGCTATTATCAATGCTTTAGATAGAAAAAAATACAATGTAAAAGTAGTATATATAAATGAAAAGGGATACTGGAAAAATTTAGGAGTAGTAGAAGAAAAAATTGAAAAACCTGAAGACCTAATAGTCATGGATGAGAGTATAAATCCTAGTTCTATAAACAATGTAATAGAAGAAATGGTAAATAATGACAGGGAAAAAGTTGTATTTCCTGCCTTGCACGGAACCTACGGAGAAGATGGGAATATACAGGGATTTTTAAACGTGCTGGATATACCCTATGTTGGAAACGATGTTACTTCTTCAGCTGTAGCTATGGATAAGGCTGTATCTAAGGATATTTTAAAATTAAAGAATATACCTCAGGCGAATTATTTTTATTTTTCTGAAGTGAAGTGGCGTAGGGATAAGGATTATTTAATAAACCAAATAGAAAATAAATTTGCCTATCCAATTTTTGTAAAACCATCTCGTTCCGGTTCCAGCATTGGTATTAATAGGGCTGAAAATAGGGAAGACCTAGTTAGATATACAGAAAATGCTTTCAACTTCGATACCAAGGTAGTAGTAGAGGAAGAGATAATTGGTAGGGAAATGCAGGTTTCTGTAATAGGAAATGAAGAACCTAGGGTATCCGTAGTCGGAGAATTTATTCAGGAAAAAAGATTCATGGATTATAATTCTAAATATATAGACGGTAAACTTGTCCAGGTCATACCGGCAAATCTTTCTAAAAAGACCAGTGAAGAAATGAGAAAGTTATCAATTCAAGTTTATGAAGCTCTAGGGTGCAACGGATTGGCAAGAGTTGATTATTTTGTAGGTGAAAATGAAAAATACTACATATGCGAAGTAAATACTATGCCTGGCTTTACACTTAAGAGCATGACTCCTGTGCTATGGCAAAAAACCAACGACACCACCTACACCAGTCTCTTAGATATACTAATAGACTATGCATTAGAACACTATAACAAGAGAAATTCTCTTATTTACACCCGGGAGGAAAAGAATGATAAAAAGAAAGTTATCTAAAATTGAAAAAATGGTAGATGGGAAACTTACAAAGGATGACTATATAGATTTAGAAATAAAAGGCATATCAATCGATACTAGAACCATAGAAAAGGGACAGCTTTTCATACCTATAGTAGGAGAAAATACCGACGGTCACAAATACATACAGGCTGCAGTGGATAAGGGTGCTGGTGCATCTTTATGGAATGAAGATGTCCCCCTGCCGGAAATAGACTTTCCCTTTATACTGGTAAAAGATACAACAAAGGCTCTTCAAGATTTAGCTTCTAATTACAATAAGCAGGTTGGAGCTAAGGTTATTGGAATTACTGGGAGCAATGGTAAAACTTCAACAAAGGATATAATTGCAAGTATTTTAGAAACCAAATTCAATACTCATAAAACTTCCGGTAACTACAACAATGAATACGGTCTACCTTTAACCTTGCTATCCATGAATGAAGATACTGAAATGGCAGTGCTGGAAATGGGAATGTCTGCTTTAGGAGATATTAAACTTCTTTGTGAGATAGGACTACCAGATATAGGTGTAATTACTAATTCAACGGATGTTCATATAAACGACTTGGGAAGTGTGGAAAATATATTAAAAGCAAAGATGGAAATAGCCCAGGGAGTTAAGGATGAGGGAATCATAGTACATTTAGGAGACAGTCCTCCTTTAAAGAAGGCAGTGGAAGAATTAGACAGAAATATAGAAAAAATCTCCTTTGGAGAAAATACATCTAATGATTATGTAACAGAATACTTAGGTTCTGATAACGAAGGCATAAAATTTAAGGTAAAGGATAATGAACTATACCTTCCCATGCTAGGTAGACATAATATATACAACGGAGCAGCGGCTTTTACAGTTGCTGAACATTTGGGCTTTAGTACCAATGAAATTAGGGAAGCTATACTTAATGTAGACAGTACCGGACTTAGAAATGAACTGGTAAAGGGAGAAAATTTTCACGTATTAAATGATGCTTATAAATCAAACCCTACCAGTCTTCGCTTTGCTTTAGAGACCTTGTACGATTTAGAAGGTTACAAGCAGAAGATAGTGGTCCTGGGAGATATGTTTGGTACTGGAGAAGATGAGGTTGAAAATCATCTTCAGATAGGAAAAGAAATTGATCCTAATCAAGTTGATTTAATATTTACCTTAGGTGAATTAGGAGAAAATTTTGCTAAAGGTGCTGAGAAAAACTTTTCTAAAGATAGGATATATACATATAGAAAATTAAAGGAACTTGGAAAATCCTTGAAACCATTAATAAAAAAGGATGCATTGATTTTAATTAAAGGTTCTAGAATTTTGGAAATGGAGAGAATCTTAGATATAATCATGTAGTAGAATTTGTGTATTTAAAGTTTAAGATAAGGAGAGAGTATGATAGATAAAAATAAATTAAAAAAAATGACTCTAATTGCCCTAGTAGATATTGGAGCCTCTTTATTTTACTTTGGATATTTAATTCAAGAGTTTAGAATTACCCTATCGGTTATAACTCTCCCGGTGCTTTTATACATATATAGGGAGTTAAAACCCCTTCCTACAGTTGTTTACGTAGGTATAATAAGTATACTGGGTAGAAGTTTTTTTATGACTTTATCGGGATACACTTTTCTTGAAGCTTTCAACGGCAGCTACCCGGAAATGGGATTTTACATACTTTACGGGCTGATTTATCAGTATTTTTACAACAGGTACAAAGGTCTGGATTATACAACATGGTTTGCAGCTATAGTATCCTGTGATTTTTTAGGAAATATGGCAGAGATAATGACTAGAGCTTTAATTACTGGGAATTTTGAACCATTAAAAGATACCCTCACTTTACTTCTTATTGCAGTTATAAGAGGTGGTATAGCTTTTATGATTATACTGGCTATGCACTACTACCGTTTGCTTCTAAAAAGAAAGGAGCACGAGGAAAGATACAGGCGGCTGGTTGCATTTTCCTCAGAAATGGAAAGTGAAATATACTACATGAATATGAATTTGGACTTTGTAGAAAAGGTAATGTCCAACTCCTATAATTTATACGAAAAACTCGCTAAAGAAGAAAACTTAAAAGAAGAAGCCCAAGTAGCTTTGAATATAGCCGAGGAAGTCCACGAGGTTAAGAAAAACTACATAGGTGTTATCGAAGGTATGGAAGACATCATGGGAAAGAGAATCGAACAGCGAAGTATGAATCTTAAAGATATTGTAGAAATTCTTAAAAATATAATGTATGCTTATATTAACAAGAATGATTTGGATATCCAGCTGGATTTCATAATTAGAGAAGATGTTAAAATTCAAAAACACTACTATATAATGTCTATTTTAAGGAATCTCCTGATGAATGGATTGGAATCCATAGGGGAGGGTAAAGGTAATGTTGAAATGACTTTTGAAAAATTGGATAATTTCGGAGTATTTAAGGTGAAGGATACCGGAAGAGGCATAAAGGACAAAAATTTAGAATATATTTTTCACCCGGGATTTTCCACAAAATTTAAAGAAGGTTCAGGAGATATAAAAAGAGGTATAGGACTGACCCTAGTAAAGGATATAGTAGAAAAAGAATTCAAAGGAAAAATAACCGTATCATCAGATGAAAAATTTACAGAATTTAAAGTTGTAATTCCTTTAGTTGGAGGGGAAATTATTTGAATCGTGTATATATAGTTGATGATGATATTGCCGTAGTAAAAGCCTTAGAAAACATTATAGAAGATAAGGACCTTGGAAATGTTGTAGGATTTAATACAGACGGCGTAGAAGCTGTAAAGGAAATAAAAAACCTAATTCCTGACATTGTCCTTGTAGATTTTCTTATGCCTAAAATTGAAGGTGTAGAGCTGGTAAAGAAAATTAGGGAAGAAAATTTGGATATAAAATTTGTAATGATATCTCAGGTTGATTCTAAAGATATGGTTGGAAAAGCTTATAAAAGTGGTATTGAGTTTTTTATAAATAAACCTATTAATATCATAGAAATAGAAAGAGTAATAAAAAACGTATCTAGAACCTTACAAATGGATAGGAAGCTAAAGTCTATAGAAAGTTTATTTAGAAAAGAAAAAGAAGTAGAAAGACAAGATAATAGAATAGATAGGGATGAATTATATATAAAATCTATTTTGAGTAGGTTAGGTATAATGGGGGAAAAAGGATCTGAAGAGATACTGAAAATATGCAATTATCTTATTAAATCTAAGTCCAGTATAATGGATGTCAAATTAAAAAAATTATGCGATATAATATTTGAAAATCCTGCAGCAGCAGAACAGCGTATAAGAAGAGCTGTAAAGAAAGGACTCTCAAATATGGCCAACCTTGGGATAGAAGACTATTTAAATGAAACCTTTACAAGGTACTCCAATAGACTTTACGATTTCCAAGAAGTAAGGGCTGAAATGGATTATATAAGAGGGAAAAGTAAGACCCCTGGAAGAATTAGTGTAAGAAAATTTATAGATGGGTTAATGATTGAAAAAGATGTAGGTAATAGTTAATAATTTATCAAACATTTATAAAAATACAAAATAATTTGATTTATATTGAATTATTTTGTATTTTTTTGATTTTTTGAAGGTAAAATGTATTGAAATCCTTTTCCGAGAGAAAATTTATAAATGTAATTTAATTTTTATTATTGAAATATTAAATTGCTTTAGCAATTTTAATATAAAAAAATATTTTAGGAGGAAAAATTATGGATTACGGTTGGTTGGCAATTTTACCACCCCTTGTAGCAATAGTTTTGGCTTTTACTACAAAAAGAGTACTTATATCACTTTTCTTAGGAGTTTTTACCGGTGGACTTATAATTTCGGGATTTAATCCCTTCGGCGGAGCAGCATACACTTTAGATACGGTAATAGGTTCCATGACGGATTCATGGAATGCAAGTTTACTACTTTTCAACTTACTTATGGGTGCCGGTGTGGCTTTCATATGGCGTCTGGGAGGTAGTGAAGCACTGACAGTTTGGGCTAGAAAAAAGGTTAAGACTAGAAGATCTGCCGGTGTAGGAGCATGGTTGCTTGGTATCTTAATATTTTTTAATGACTATGTAAATGCAGCAATTGTTGGTAATGTTTTTAGGGATATTAGTGAGGAACACAAGATATCATCAGAAAGATTGTCCTACGTTCTTGACTCTACAGCAGCTCCTGTAGCTACTTTTTTCATATCAGACTGGATTGCATTCCAAATAGGAATGATAAACCAAGGTATGGAAACAGCAGGTATTACAGGACTTTCAGCTTTTGAAGGATACTTACACAGTATACCTTTAAACCTGTACTGTATTTTTACTGTAATCTTTGTAGGAATGCTTGTTATTTCAGGAAAAGACTTCGGTCCTATGCTTAAAGCAGAACACAGAGCAATGACAGAAAATAAAATAGTAAGAGATGGTGCAAAACCTATGATGGATGTAAACTACGAGTTAGGAGAGCCTAAGAAGGTTAAACCTATGCTTTTGACATTTTTCCTACCTCTAATCGTACTTGTAGGTGTTACCCTATTTGGATTTTGGTTTACCGGTAAAGGTGCTGGTGGACTTACAGATATCTTAGGAGCTTCTGACCCAGCTAAAGCTTTACTGTGGGGAGCATTTGCCATGACAGTAACAGGTATAGTAATGGCCGTTGGAAACAAGATTATGGATCTAGGGGAAGCAATGGATACATTTTTAGATGGATTAAAGCTTATGCTTTTAGCCTGTGTTATACTAGTTCTAGCATGGAGTTTAGGTTCAATTACCGGCGAAATGAACTTAGCTGGATTCATAGTTGATACTTTACCATCAACTCTACCATTTGTATTTGTTCCAGTAACTATATTCCTTTTAGGTATGCTTATATCATTTGCTACAGGAACATCATGGGGTACTATGACTATACTTACTCCTATAGCTATACCTCTAGCATACTCTTTGACAAGCGACCCTATACTTTCAGTAGCTATGGCGGGAGTTGTATTCTCAGGAGCTATATTTGGCGACCACTGTTCACCAATTTCCGATACTACAGTACTGGCTTCTATATTCTCAGGTGCAGACCATATAGACCACGTGCAAACTCAGATACCTTATGCGCTTACTTCAGCTGCAGTAGCATTAGTAATGTACTTCATATATGGAATGTTCCAAATTACACCTCTTGTATTGATACCTGCAGGACTTGTAATGCTTTACTTCTTAATG
>DPPH01000173.1 GCA_003539375.1 Clostridiales bacterium | reverse complement strand
TTTCTTAAAGATACAAATATAAAGAAGATAAGCTTGCTCCCTTATCATAACGGGGCTTTACATAAATATAAAAAACTAGGAATAGAATACAAAGATGATGAGATGAAAAGACCTAGCAAATCATTACAAGAAAATATAAAAGAAAAATTTGAAAAAGCAGGGTTTACAGTAAAAATCGGAGGATAAGGAGGATTTACAAATGAGAGGAAGCACTGAAAGAACCAGAAAATTACGACAGGTAAGTGTAACTACGGAACCGAAACTAAGCTTGGAAAGAGCAGAAATAGAAACTGAAGTATATCAGAAATATGCTGGTGTTAAAGAAATTCCTGTGTTAAGAGCTTTGGTATTTGAAGAATTTATGAAACGAAGAGAACTTTACATAGGTGAGGGAGAACTCATAGTCGGGGAGAAAGGTTTTGAACCTCAAACTGCTCCTACATTTCCAGAATTATGCTGCCACACTCTTGAAGATTTTGACGTAATGGAGCAAAGAGATACAATAACATTTAAAGTTGCAGATGAGGATAGAAAAATTCACGAAGAAAAAATCATACCCTACTGGGAAAACAGATCTACAAGACAAAAATTACTAGACACTATGTCGAAAGAATGGAAAGATTGTTATGAAGCAGGGATTTTTACAGAATTTATGGAACAAAGAGCTCCAGGTCATACTGTAGCAGATGATAAAATTTATAAAAAAGGATTTAAAGACATTAAAAAAGAAGTTGAAACAGCTATAGAAAATCTTGATTTTATAAATGATAAAGAAGCTTACAAGAAGAAATCAGAACTAGAAGGAATGAAAATAGCCTGTGATGCTATAATAACTTACGGGAAAAGATATGCAGAAAAAGCAGAAAGACTTGCTGCCGAAGAGACAGATCCCCAAAAGAAAGAAGACCTACTTTCAATAGCAGAAAATTGTAAAGTTGTTCCTGAAAACAAACCTGAAACTTTTGCTCAGGCAGTTCAAATGTATTGGTTTGTGCATATTGGAGTAACTACAGAACTAAATACCTGGGATGCTTTTTCTCCTGGAAGACTAGATCAATATTTATATCCCTTTTACAGGAAGGAGATAGAAGCAGGTACATTAACTAAAGAAAAAGCAAAAGAAATTCTTGAATGTCTTTGGGTTAAATTTAATAATCAACCGGCACCTCCAAAGGTTGGAGTAACAATGCTGGAAAGTGCTACCTATACTGATTTTGCAAATATTAATACTGGTGGAATCAATCCTGAAACTGGTGAAGATGGGGTAAATGATGTATCTTATCTAATTCTAGATGTTATGGATGAAATGAAACTCCTTCAACCTAGTTCAAATGTTCAGGTTAGCATCAAAAACCCTAAGGAATTCATCAAAAGGGCATGTGAAGTATCTAGAGAAGGATGGGGTCAACCGGCTTTTTATAATACTGAAGAGTTAATAGAAGAACTTCTTCAGGCAGGAAAGGACATTAAGGATGCAAGATATGGAGGCTCAAGTGGATGTGTTGAAACTGGAGCTCAGGGTAGAGAAGCATATCCTTTGACAGGTTATTTTAATACGCCGAAAATTTTCGAATTAACCTTGAATAACGGATTTGACAAAAGGACCGGTAAACAATTGGGATTAAAGACGGGAGATCCAAGAGACTTTGAAACCTATGAAGAATTGTTTGATGCATATAAAAAGCAGTTAAAGCACTTTATAGACATAAAGATTGAAGGAAATAACAAGATAGAAAGAATATTTGCTGAACACATGCCTTCTCCATTTTTATCTACTGTTGTAGATGATTGTATAAAGAATGGGAAAGATTACAATGAAGGTGGAGCAAGATACAATACAAGATATATCCAAATAGTTGGTATAGGAACAATAACAGATGCATTAGTAGCGGTGAAGAAGAATATATATGAAGACAAGAGGTTTTCTATGGAAGAGTTATTGGAAGCACTTGACAATAACTTTAAAGGATATAGTAAAATTCGAAATATTGTTCTTAATTATACTCCTAAATACGGAAATGATGATGATTATGCTGACGATATAATGGTTGAGACCTTTAATACAGTAAACGATATGATTACTGGAAGACCTACTGTATTTGGAGGAACATACAGAATTGATATGCTGCCAACTACATGCCATGTTTACTTTGGAAAAGTTACCGGCGCTACTGCTAATGGAAGACTAGCAGAAAAACCTTTAACTGACGGGATATCTCCAGAAAAAGGAGCAGATAGAAATGGTCCGACAGCAGTTATAAAATCTGCATCTAAAATGGACCATATAAGAACTGGGGGTACTTTACTTAATCAGAAATTTACTCCTGATGTTTTGGAAGGCGAGGAAGGAATAAATAACTTTGCAGCATTTATTAGATCATATTTTAAAATGGGAGGCCATCATATTCAGTTTAATGTAATTCATAAAGATACACTAATTGATGCACAGGCAAACCCCGATGAATATAAGGATTTAATAGTAAGAGTTGCAGGGTACAGTGACCATTTCAATAATTTGGAAAAAGCACTGCAAGATGAGATTATTGAAAGGACAGAACAAAGTTTATAATAATTCCACCCATATAATATAATAAGAGGGATAATCATTAAAAGGATTATCCTTTTTATGTTATAATGTACTTAATAAAATCAACAAAGAGGTATGATATGAATTACGAAAAGATAATGGAAATTGTAGCAAATAATATAGATGATGGAATATTTATAGTTAATAAAGAAGGTCGAGTTGTATTCTACAATGAATCGGCCAACAATCAAGCTGGGGTAACTGTAGATAATGCTTTAGGTAAGCATATGCTGGAGATTTTCCCTAAACTTACAGAAGACACTAGCTCCCTATTGAGAGTGTTAAAAACTGGAGAACCAATTATTGGTGATATACTTAGCTACTACAATTCTAACCTAAAAAAAGTAACAATCCTGAGCACTACACTACCAATATATGAAGAAGGTGACCTTGTTGGGGCTGTAGAAATAGCTAAGGATATGGGAATATATGGAGAGTTTAATGAAAAGATTAACAAGATTAAAGATAACAAAGGCATTAAATCTGAAAATAAAGAGATAAAATATAGTTTAGAAAGTATAATAGGCAATGGAGACAAGATAAA
>DPPH01000093.1:13099-13260 GCA_003539375.1 Clostridiales bacterium | reverse complement strand
TATAAGGTTAAGGATAAACTTATAGCGGAGTTAAATAAAGATTATCTTGATTTTGTAATAATAAACTTTGCTAATCCGGATATGGTAGGACATACTGGAGATATAGATGCAGCAGTAAAAGCTGTAGAAGCCGTAGATGAATGTTTAGGAGAAATTGCAGA
>DPPH01000093.1:11159-12750 GCA_003539375.1 Clostridiales bacterium | reverse complement strand
TGTATATTGATAAGTGATAAAAATTACGAACTAAGAGAAGGTAGGTTGGCTGATATAGCACCGACTATCCTTGAACTAATGGATTTAGATAAACCAAAAGAAATGACGGGAGAATCATTATTAAATAAAGGAGGAAATTAAATGACTATAATATCAGATATTTATGCAAGAGAAATTTTAGATTCAAGAGGAAATCCTACAGTAGAAGTAGAGGTGTGGACTGAAAATGGAGGATATGGTAGAGCAGCAGTACCTTCAGGAGCATCCACAGGGGAATTTGAAGCAGTTGAGTTAAGAGACGGAGATAAAGGTAGGTATTTAGGTAAAGGTGTAGAAAAAGCAGTAGCAAATGTTAATGAAATAATAGCTCCGGAACTATTTGGGGTAGATTCAACTAATCAAGTTATGATAGATGAAATTATGATCGAGTTGGATGGTACAAAAAACAAAGGTAAGCTGGGAGCAAATGCAATACTAGGAGTATCTATGGCATGTGCTAAAGCAGCAGCAGACAGTTTGGGACTGCCTTTATTTCAATATTTAGGTGGAGTAAACGGTAAGACTCTCCCAGTACCTATGATGAATATTTTAAACGGTGGAGAGCATGCTGACAATAACGTAGATATTCAGGAATTTATGGTTATGCCTATAGGAGCTAAATCCTTTAAAGAAGCACTGAAGATGGGAGCTGAAATTTACCATAATCTAAAAAAAGTTCTGCAAATGAAAGGGCTTAGTACAGCAGTTGGAGATGAAGGAGGATTTGCACCAAACCTATCTTCCAATGAAGAAGCTCTTAAAACTATAATAGAAGCTATAGAAAAGACGGGATATAAACCTGGGGAAGAAGTAGTTTTAGCCTTAGATGCTGCTGCATCAGAAATGTATGATAAAGAAAGCAAGAAATATAAATTTTCCGGTGAAGGAAAAGAATTTACTGCAAAAGAGTTGATTGACTTTTACGAAGACCTAATTGAAAAGTACCCTATTATATCCTTAGAAGATGGATTAGACGAGGAAGATTGGGAAGGTTGGAAGCTCATAACTGATAGACTGGGAAGTAAAATCCAATTAATGGGTGATGATCTATTTGTAACTAATGTAGAAAGATTAAAAAGAGGAATAGATGAAGGTATAGGAAATTCTATTCTTATCAAACTAAATCAAATAGGTACAATTACTGAAACTTTAGATGCTATAGAAATGGCTAAGACGGCAGGTTATACTGCTGTAGTATCCCACAGGTCTGGAGAAACATCAGATGATACGATTGCTGATTTGGTAATTGCTACTAATGCAGGTCAAATAAAAACTGGTGCTCCAGCAAGATCAGATAGGGTAGCAAAATACAATCAGTTGTTAAGACTGGAAGACATTTTAGGTTCTACCGGGGTATACAAAGGAAAAGAAGTATTTTACAACTTAAGATAAGTATAAAAAAAGATTAAGCTCAGGCTTAATCTTTTTTTTCTAAAAATATACCGCTTTTAATAAATTTCATTATCTGGTCTATTACTTCATCAGGGACTTCCTTATCATCAAAAATAATCCACTTTAAACCTATAAAGTTTGATATACCCATAAGACAGTA
>DPPH01000093.1:504-10834 GCA_003539375.1 Clostridiales bacterium | reverse complement strand
TCGTAGTAATCTTTAAAAATATCTATGTCTACAAACTGGGATTCCCAAATAATCTTGTATAGTCCTTTATGTTCCTTAACAAATTTGAAAAAAGTCTTCATTCCCTGATACTCTTCTTCGTATCTGCTTTCACAGTTTAAAGTTTCACTCTTTATCTTCTTTCTAAGTTTATGGCCTAAATCGTGAATTAAATACTGAAAAACACTTTTTTTGTCATTAAAATATATATAAAAAGTACCGGGGGCAATTTCTGATTGAGAGGTAATGTCCGTTATGCTTGTATTATAATAGCCTTTCTGGCTGAAAAGTTCTTCAGCTGATGAGCAGATTTTTTCTAGGGTTTCATATCCTCTTTGAGTTTTTGGTTCGTTAGCTAAGTACATAAGCTTCTCCTTGTATGTATGATTATAAATAATATCAGATTATTTTAAAATAATCAAGAAATATGAAACATGACTCATATTTCATAAAAAGTGTTGACAAAACGTTTTCATGATGTTATCTTATTAATACAAACAAATTTTTTTACCAGGAATATGAAATATGATTCATATTTCATAAAAAATAATTATTTAGGAGGTATTTCATGGATATTCAAGGTAAAAGAACGCCGATAATAATTGCTATTGCACTGTTATGGGCAGCTATCACAGTATTAGGATGGTACGAAATGTATATGCCTGGATTGTTTTTAGGAGTTATATTAATGTTTCTTCATATGGTACTGGGAGTTTCTATTAAAAACAAGGTATCAAAAAAGTTTTTAATATATCCCTTACTACCTTGGGCAGTTATTTGGGCAGTTAGTTTTTACTTGTCAGATATTCACTCTAAAATGTTTGCAGGAGTAATGCCTGATTTCACTATCTTAGGATTTCACCCATCATTTAGTTGGACTGTAATTTTATACTGGATTGGTGGAGTATTAACACTTACATTAGGATTTGTAGCTTTAAAAGATGAGTGGCTATCCGAAAAAGATTGGGAAGAATTTAAAGGAAAAGTTCAGAAAATCGATGAAAGACAAAAAGGAGGTCAGCAGTCATGAGCGCGGGAGTAAAATTTGCAATTATAGGTTTTTCATTTGCCATGCTGGTTGTTTCACTACTTATAGGATTATGGGCTAAAAGAAAGGTTAAATCAGCGAAGGAGTATTTTGGAAGTACAGGATTGTTTGGACCGGTATCAGTAGGTTTATCATCAACAGCAGCAGTAGCTAGTGCTTTTGCATTAGTAGGTGTACCGGGGATTCTTTATTCTACTGGAAATGCTATGAATTTCTGGATGCTATCATCAGCAGCCTTTGCTATGGCTTATATAATATTAGGAAAAAAAGTTAGGGCAATGTCGGAAATAGGACAGGTGGCAAGTTTAGGAGATATATCAGATTTAAGATTCAATAACAACAAGCTTATTAAAGGGTTAATGTCTGTTATTATATTCCTAGGTTGTATAGCATATCTAGCAGCACAGATTAAAGCTGGATCAGAGTTATTTAACAACTTATTAGGTTGGAGTCCATTAGTAACAGGACTTATAATATTTGGAATCTTAACAATATATACTGCGATAAGTGGAGAAGTAGGAGGTCTACTTACTCAAGCTTTTCAAGGTTTTGTAATGGTAGTAGCTGGTATTATAATAATAGCTTCATTTTTCATCATAACAGGTGGATTTGAAAATGTACTTGAAGTAGTAGCAAATGCAGGTACGGTAACATCAGGAGATGTTAGCAAAACTTTCGGACCGGGATTCTTAGATGCATGGGGTATTTTACCAAAATCAACAGCAATGGCATGGGTTATAATACCTATTTTAGGAACTGTAGGTCAACCTCAAGTACTTACTAGAATGTATGCACTTAAAGACCCTAAAGATATGCCGAAACTGGGACTTTATGCAGGATTAGCTCATATGGTAGTTGGATTCTTTGCATTAGTTGTTGCTTACGGAGCATTGTATTTAGTAGGAAGTGGAGAAATAGCTCCTCTAGCAGTAGCAGATAACGCAATATTTGCTTATGCTGATTATTTAGGCTTGTATGCTCAGCTGTTTGTATATGCAGCAGTATTAGCAGCAGCTATGTCATCAGCAAGTATGTTCTTGACACTCTCAGGAAATATAATAGCAAGAGATCTACCAAGTGCTTTTGGAAAAGATTTTAAAACAGAAGAAAAACAGATGCAGGTAGCTAAAATCACTATATTTGCAATTGGTATATTATCAATACTGTTCTCTTTAACAAGTGCTGAAATGGTAGCTATACTAGGTACTTTTGGATGGGGTACTCTTATGTCAGGAACATTCCCTGTATTTATCATAGGACTTCTTTGGAAAAGAGCTAACTCTAAAGGTGTTATAGCCGGGTTAGGATTATCTTTAGTACTTAATGTTGCATCTTTACTAGGTATGACTTGGCCTGGTGCATTACCATGGTACGTGAATGTTATTACTATTTCAATTTTAGCAACTGTATTTGTATCTCTATTCACAAAAGAAGATATAAATGATGAAAAAGTTGAATTAGTTTTAGACCTGTAATATATTGGTGAAGAGGGTTACATACTCTCTTCACTATTAGCTTAAATTTAGGAGGTATTTTAAATGAAAATTATAGGATTAAACGGAAGTCCGAGAAAAGAAGGAAATACAGGATTTTTAGTAAAATATACTTTAGAAAGATTAGAAGAAAAAGGAATAGAAACAGAACAGATAGATCTTGCTGACTACAACATAAAACAGTGTAGAGGCTGTTATGAATGTGTAAATGCTAAAAAATGCACGATTCAAGGAGATGATTTTTTAGAAATATTTGAGAAGATGGTTGACTCCGATGGATTTATACTTGGTTCTCCTTCATATCACTCTTCAATGACACCAAGATTAAAGGCTGTTTTAGATAGGGCAGGTTTTTCAGGAAGATGGTATGCAAATGAAATGAAAGAAAAATCTGATTCTTATGAATGGAAAGGTACAGCTTTTTCAGGAAAGCTAGTAGCACCAGTAACTGTAGCTAGAAGAGCAGGACAAAATTTCACCTTTGCGCAGATTCTATTATGGGCTACTGTAAACGACTGTATAGTGCCAGGGTCAAATTACTGGAATGTTGGAGTAGCAGGAAAAGGTGGAGCAGTAGATGCAGACGAAGATGAGGAAGGTAAAAACATACTAAACCACTTATCCGACAATATAGAATTCTTACTTAAAAAGATTAACAAATAGGAGGTATAGAGATGTTTAACAAGGGATGGGTAGGCAATTATTCTTATTTTAGGGCTAGAATTACCCCTGATAAAGAAGCTGTCTACGATTTAGATAATAATAAGCACTATACTTATAAAGACTTAGAAGATAGAGCAAATGTATTAGGTAACTATCTTAAAGACAACCTGGGTCTAAATAAAGGCGATAGAATTGCTACAATATCGAGAAATAGAGTAGAATTACTGGATCTTTACTATGCTACTGGAAAGACCGGTACTATTTTTGTTCCATACAATGCAAGACTATCAGAATCAGAGTTGATTAAGCTTATTAATAAAGAAAAACCAAAGGTACTGTTTTTCGAAGACATATTTGTAGAGAATGTAGAAAAAATTAAAGAAGAAACAGAAATAGAAAAAATTGTTTCTTTTGATAATATAGACAAATACTTAAATTACAAAGAAATTATAAATTCAAACAACAATAAGTTCCTAACTTGTGAAGATTTGGATTTTGAAGATACTCATATGATAATTCATACCGGAGGTACAACAGGACTGCCGAAGGGAGCTAAAATATCTCATAGGGCTATGCTTTTTAATTCTATGAATGAAGTATTAACTTGGGGAATATCCCATACAGATAGTGCGCATTTACTTCTTCCGTTATTTCATACTGGAGGATGGAATTTGCTGACCCTTCCAATATTACATGCAGGAGGAAGGATTATGATTAATAAGCAGTTTGACCCTGACCAATCACTGCAAATTATTAATGATGAAAAACCAACCTTTGTATTTGGTGCGGCAACGATATTTAGAATGATGATAAATTCAGATAAATTTGAGGATACAAATTTTTCCTCTGTGAAGTGGGTAATGGCTGGAGCAGCACCTACACCAATCAATATCATGGAAAAATTCTGGCAGAGAGATATACCTTTTGTATTAGGGTATGGAATGACTGAAGCTGGACCAAATAATCTTACAGCACCGGCGGAATTTATGACCTATGATGAAATGAGAGAAAAATTTGCATCCGTAGGTAAGCCTATGTACTTTACTCAAACAAAAATCGTAGACGATAATGGTAGAGAAGTGGAAGATGGAACTCCTGGTGAGCTTATTTGGAGTGGACCTCAGATTTTCTCTGGCTACTGGGATAATGAAGAGGAAACTAAAAAGACCCTAAGAGATGGTTGGGTTTATACTGGAGATATGGCTCAAAAAGATGAAGATGGATACTATTATATAGTAGGAAGAAAGAAAAACATGTATATAAGTGGAGGAGAAAATGTGTTTCCTCCAGAAGTAGAAAAGGTAATATACGATTTTGAAGGTGTAAATGAAGTAATAGTAATAGGTGTAAAAGATGATAAATGGGGAGAAGTAGGTAAGGCTGTCATTTCTCAAAAGAAAAATCAAGAGGTAGATATAGGAAAATTAAAAGATTACCTAAATGATAATTTAGCAAAGTATAAGGTACCTAAATACTATAAGGTAGTAGATGACCTTCCAAAGAATAATGTAGGTAAAATCGTTAGAAACAAGGTATCTGAAGTATACGGCAGCAGCGACAATAATTGATAGTAGGTGAGATTATGAAGGAGATTAATATAGGGATAGAATCTATCGGAATTTACGTGCCGAGAACTATCCAAGACTATAAATATATAGGAAAAGAATCAGAAATACCGGAGGATGTTATCTTAAATAAATTCGGAATAAGACAAAGGCATAAAGCATTGGAAGACGAAAGTGTATCAGATATGGCTGTAAAAGCTGCTCTAAAAGCACTTGGAGATTTTAATCCACAAGATTTAGATTTAGTAGTATACTGTGGCAGCGAATACAAAGATTATTATCTTTTTAACCTTGCTGCAAAGGTCCAGGAAAAAATTGGAGCAGTGAATGCAAATGCTTTTGAAATACATTCTCTGTGCTCAGCCGGTGTATATTCTTTGAAAATTTTAAAGAGTATGATGATGGCAGACGATGATATTAACGATGTACTTTTAGTATCCTCTTCTAAAGAAACGGATTTGATTAATTTACAAAATACCAGATCAAGATTTATGTTTAATTTCGGAGATGGTGCAGCAGGAGTATTATTAAGAAAAGGTATAAATAAAAATATTATAAAAGAAACATATATGATTACCGATGGCAGATTTGCAGAAGATGTTGCCTGTTATCAAGTAGGGAATGTTAGTTTCAGTAAAAAAGATTCGAAACAATGTAGTGATATTATGCTAGATGTTAAAAATCCACAGGATATGAAGGAAAAATTAGATCCTATTTCATTGAAAAATTTTCTGGGAGTTATAGATAAATCTCTAGAAAAGAGTGGGTACAGCAAATCTGAAGTTGATTACATTGCACCAATTTTCATGAAGAAATCAATGCTTGATGGTATACTTCAGGAATATGACCTAAATGAAGAGAATTCTTTTATACTTAAAGATTATGGACACTGCCAATCGGCTGATGCCTTTATATCCTTAGTAGAAGGTGACAAGAGAGGTAGGTTAAAGGATGGAGATGTAACAGTAATGTTAGGAGCCGGCACAGGTTATACCTGGGCTGCAACAACAATACTATGGGGTGAAAATCACAAATAAACACCAACATAAATCAAATGCAAGAAATGAGGGATAAAATGGATAGATTAAAAGAAAAAGTAGCCGTTGTAACTGGCGGAAGCAGCGGTATAGGAAGATGCATCTGTGAAACTTTTTCAAAAGAAGGAGCAAAAGTAATTAGTTATGATTTAGATAAAATTCCCTATACATACGAAAGAGTAGAAGGATATCAAGGCAGTGTAACTAATAGAGAAGAAATAAAAAAATTCGTAGAATATGTTAAGGATAAATACGGAAGAATAGATATACTTGTAAATAATGCAGGAATAACAAAAGACGCATTAACTAATAAGATGACGGAAGAAATGTGGGATATGGTAATAGATATCAATTTGAAAGGAACCTTCAATATGGGCCAATTTATTGGCCCGGTGATGATAGACCAGGGGGAAGGTTCTATAATCAATATCTCCAGCGTAGTAGGGGAATATGGAAATATTGGACAAGCTAATTACGCTGCTACAAAAGGTGGAGTTATATCCTTATCTAAGACTTGGGCAAAAGAATTTTCTAGAAAAGGCGGAAAAGTAAGGTCTAATGCAGTAGCTCCCGGGTATACGATGACAGATATGATGAAAACTGTACCGGATAAAGTTTTGGATCCTATAAGAGAAAAAACCATGTTAAAAAGATTAGCTGAACCTCAAGAGATTGCAAATGGAGTATTGTTTTTAGCTAGTGATGAAGCATCCTTTATCACAGCTCATACTCTTTCGATTAATGGAGGACTTAGACTATAATATCTAGTGACAAAGTACAGAAATAAATACTGTGCTTTGTCATTTTTAACCTATTTAAATTAATAAAATTGTTAAATTGTGATATTTGTATTATAATATTAAAAGAAATTAGAAATTTATATGTTGAATTTAAATTTTCACTATGTTAAAATACATTTGTTAATTTAAAAAGGAGGTGTAGTAATGGAAATAGTTGCACAAGCACTCCTAATTATATCAAGTATAATATTGATAGCGAGCATACTTTTACAATCAGGTAAATCTGCAGGATTATCAGGTGATATAGCAGGAGGCGCAGAGTCTCTTTGGGGTAAAAATAAAGGTAGAAGTTATGAAGGCCTGCTAGAAAAGCTTACAACAGCTTCAGCAGTGTTTTTTATTGTTATGGCATTAGCCTTAGCAGCATTACAATAATCAATAAATAAATAGTATACAGTAGGAGGGTAACTTAATGAGTATTTATTTAGCACCTATTTTAGGTGTGGTTGCTTTAATATATGTTTATATAAAAGCAGTTTCAATAAAAAAAGAAAGCATTGGAAACAAAAGAATGGAAGAAATATCTTCCTACATTCAAGAGGGAGCAATGGCTTTCTTAAGTCGTGAATACAAATCACTAGCAGTATTCGCAGCAGTTTTATTTTTAATTATAGGTTTTGGATTGAATTGGCCAACAGCTATATCTTTCTTAATAGGAGCAATTTTCTCAGCTTTAGCTGGATTTTTAGGAATGATAGTAGCTACTCAAGCCAATGTAAGAACCGCAAATGCAGCAAAAGAATCTGGAATGAACAAGGCACTTTCTGTAGCATTCTCAGGTGGAGCAGTAATGGGAATGGCAGTTGTAGGTCTAGGATTACTTGGTGTAGGAATCTTATATATAATTTTTGAAGATACAAGCATAGTAACCGGATTTGCATTAGGTGCTTCATCAATAGCCCTATTTGGACGTGTTGGTGGTGGTATCTATACAAAAGCTGCAGATGTAGGTGCTGACTTAGTTGGTAAGGTAGAAGCAGGAATACCGGAAGATGATCCAAGAAACCCAGCAGTAATAGCTGATAATGTTGGAGATAACGTTGGTGACGTAGCAGGTATGGGTGCCGACTTATTTGAATCTTATGTAGGTTCAATTATTTCTGCAATTACATTAGGAAGTTTAGTACACGGTGCAGACGGAGCTTTATTTCCACTGTTATTAGCAGCAGCAGGTATAGTAGCTTCTATTATAGGAACATTATTTGTTAGAGGAAAAGAAGGTAAAGATCCGCAAAAATCTTTAGATACAGGAACTTACGTAAGTTCTATAATTATTGTAATAGCAGCATTCATTTTAAGTAGTGCTGTATTAAATAGTACAAAACCTTTTATAGCAATTGTAACAGGTTTAGTTGTAGGTCTTGCCATTGGAAAACTAACAGAATATTATACATCAGCAGAGTATTCACCAGTTCAAAGAATAGCAGACCAATCAAACACAGGAGCTGCTACAAATATCATCAGCGGTTTAGGTGTTGGTATGGGTTCAACAGCATTACCATTAATAGTGTTGTCAGTAGGTATATTAGTAGCTTTCTACCTATCAGGTGGAGCAGCAGATCCAGCAATGGGACTTTACGGTATAGCTCTTGCAGCAGTAGGTATGCTTTCTACAGCAGGTATGACGGTAGCAGTTGATGCATACGGACCTATAGCTGATAATGCAGGAGGTATAGCAGAAATGTGTGAACTTCCTGAAGAAGTAAGAGAGATTACTGATAAACTTGATTCTGTAGGTAATACAACAGCAGCAGTAGGTAAGGGATTTGCAATCGGTTCTGCAGCATTGACGGCTTTAGCTTTATTTGCTTCATATACCCAGGTTGTTGGAATTTCAGTAATAAACTTGACTGAACCTGTAGTTATAGCTGGATTATTACTTGGTGGTATGCTTCCTTTCTTATTCTCATCTATTACTATGAATGCTGTTGGTAAAGCTGCATTCTCTATGATAGAAGAGGTTAGAAGACAATTTAAGGAAATTCCAGGAATCATGGAAGGTAAAGCAAAACCTGAATATAAAAAATGTGTAGACATAAGTACAGCAGCAGCACTTAAAGAAATGGTAGTCCCTGGACTACTTGCAGTAGTAGTACCCCTAGTAGTAGGTTTACTACTTGGTAAAGAAGCTTTAGGTGGACTATTAGCAGGAGCTTTAGTGTCGGGTGTATTAATGGCTATAATGATGGCAAATGCAGGTGGAGCATGGGACAATGCTAAGAAATTCATCGAAGAAGGTAATTACGGTGGAAAAGGTAGCGATGCTCATAAAGCAGCTGTAGTTGGTGACACTGTAGGAGATCCTTTCAAGGATACATCAGGACCATCAATAAACATTCTTATAAAACTGATGACTATTGTATCATTAGTATTTGGACCGCTAATAGCAATGTATGGTGGTATGCTTTTTAAGTAGTATATTAGCACCGACTTAAGTCGGTGCTTTAATTATTTTAATATAGATTTTTATAGCGCATGATATGCTCATGCGTTTTTACTTTTAATAAACCAATTTATTTGATATAATTTAGTAGGTCAAATAATTATAAAATGAGGGAAAAATGAAAATTAATATAGATGGAATCAACATAAATTATATACAGGAAGGCAAGGGTTATGATATAATCTTACTTCACGGTTGGGGTGGGAGTATTGAGACCATGAACCCAATATATATTCATCTAAAAAACTTTGCTAAAGTAACATCTATAGACTTACCTGGCTTTGGAAATAGCAGTAAGCCTGAAAATAGTTTAAATAGTTTTGAATATAGTGAGATAATACATAAGTTCATTAAAGCAGTAGGTATAGAAAAAGCAAACTTTATAGGACATTCCCACGGCGGAAGAATAGGAATAATTCTAGCAGCTGAGTATCCAGAAGTAGTTAATAAGCTGGTACTGGTAGATAGTGCGGGAATAATACCTAAAAGAAAGATGAATTACTACCTTAAGGTATATTGGTTTAAGTTACTTAAAAGGATATACTTATTATTTAATGGAAATGATAAAAGTAAATTAGAGAAATTCTATAAAAAATACGGTTCTACTGATTATTCCCAGGCAGAAGGTATTATGAGAGAAACCATGGTAAAGGTAGTAAATGATAACCTAGAACCTTTACTTGAAAAAATAAAAGCACCAACTTTGCTAATATGGGGAGAAGAAGACGAGGAAACTCCTCTTTATATGGGTAAAATCATGGAAGAAAAAATAAAAGACAGCGGCCTTGTAACAATAGAAAAAGGCTCACATTATTCTTATATTGATGATATAGTAAAATTTAGAGCAGCGATTAAATATTTCTTTAAAGAAGAACTAACAGTATAGGAAGTAAACAAGGAGTGTTATAAATGATATACGGATTAATAGTAGGTGTAATCTTATGGGGTTTTAACCTTTATTTTAGAATAAAGTACTACCTACATATGATGCAGCTGGAAATGTACGATAATGAAAAATATCAAAATTGGATAAGAAGCAACAAGAGCAAAACTACCACTAGGAAGACAGGGATATTAGTAGCAGTTACAGCTGTTGCTACAACTATATATCTTTTTAACCCATATAATATATTTATTTTTATAGGAATATGGGTAGTAAGTAGTTTTTACTCATTAGAATTTATTAAAATGGAGAATAAAAAACCTCTGGTATTTACAAATAGGGCTAAAAGATTATTTGCCGGGACAATTGTTGCTTCAGTA
>DPPH01000093.1:0-295 GCA_003539375.1 Clostridiales bacterium | reverse complement strand
TATTTGCAGGGACAATTATTGCTTCAGTATTAGATTTACTATTAGTAGTTTTTCTTGTGAAGGCAATAGCAGGTCCTACTTATTACATACCTATTTCAATATTCATACTAAGTCTATCTATATATTTTTCCTCCTATTATTTAATAATTGGAAACTGGATAGTACTTCCTATCGAGAAGTCAATCAATCTGAAATTCTATAAAAAAGCATATAATAAAGTTAGAAATATAGAAGATTTAACTACAATAGGGATAACCGGGAGCTACGGTAAGACCAGCACAAAGTTTATTACTTC
>DPPH01000004.1 GCA_003539375.1 Clostridiales bacterium | reverse complement strand
TACTTTTCATCCCAAATTTGCCTTTCTTTCAGCCTTTTTAAACCATTCCCTGCATTGGGAGTATATACCTGAGTAATATAAAATTCTCCGAAATCTAAAGTAATAATCCTTCCTTCTAAATCCATAGTATCTGGTGCCTGAATCTCGGGATAAAAAACTTTAGGAGAGTATTTTTCCTTATATAAAAACATAGTCCCGGCATAACTTTTTCTAGCTGGCTCCTGAGAAGTTCTCCATACATAGGAATAGCCTTCAAAATACTCACCTAAAAGCTTGACATGCTTCTTACTTGGTCCTTTGTATGGTAGTTTTGTTTCCTGTAAAGCTATTACATCTGGGTCCTTTTCTATAATTGTATCAATTACTTTTCTTGATAAGACTGCCCTGTTTGAATCACTTGTTAAGGCAGCATTTAATGAATCAATATTCCATGAAATAAGTCTCAAATTTTCCTCCTTTAAATTTTTAATTGGTACTCTAAATGCTTGTCATTTATATAATAATAAACTTTATAAGATTTATTTTCAAATAAAAGAGCATATGATATATTAAAATTATATTTTTAAAATTTTTCTACCACATTGAATTCTTCACATACAACCATCATGTCCTCATTGAAATCTTTTCCTATTTCTTTTAATTCTTTAGTAAAATAATCTATATGAACTTCTCTCCAATATTTTAAACTCCTATCTCCTTCACCTTCTCTGTAGGCAAATTCTTCACTGACTTCATTGAATGGAACTATAAATACTCTTTCATTTTGAATTACACATACTGGTTTTCCTTCCCAATCAGTTATAATATTTAAATCTCCAGCTTTAGGAATTTTTTCATTTTCCACTTCATACCAGTATTTCAAAGAAGTTGTTCCTCTTTTTATTCCTTTTAATGTTATTTCGGCAAGTTCATTAGCATTTTTTTCGTCTGAACAGAAATGCCAAGCTTTTTCAAAATTCTCTTTTCCTTCTTTTAAAAATCCTTTATACTGATTTAAAAGCTTTTTTACTTCTTTATCCATAATTAATACTCCTAATATGATTTAATTGTAAATATTATATCTTTCTACATATGTCTTTTTAATTCTTCTTTAAGTTTATCAGATGGTTTTATGTAGCTAAAGTCAATAGCCTTTTTGAATAAGTCGTATGTTTTTGTTTTTAGTCCTTCAAGTTTTATATTCCATTCAGGTTCAGGAGAAATTACTGGCTCTATATACATAAATCCTTTATTTGTGATATAAAAATTTTTGCCTCTCATAAAAGGTGTTATTTCGGAAATCTCTACTATATCTCTTATATTATCAATTTCGAATGCACTGGATATTTCATTTTTAACCTTATATCCCTCCTCTGAAGCTTCAAATACCTTTTTATCTACAAGTTTATCAATAATTTTTTTGAATTTATTTTCATCATAGTTTTCTTTGTATTTTTCAACATTTAAATCAAAGAAATTATCTCGCTCCAAGTCATTATAAACTTCTTCTTTTAACAAGTCTTCAATTTTAAAATCATCTTTGTTTAAATTTTTTTGTATTAGAAGGGAGAGTATCATTATATTGAATTCGTCCCCCAATAAATTAAAATCAAGGCTGAAATCTTTTTTTTCTTCTTCATTTATACCTAGGTCACCTATAATTTCATCTTTAAACCAAGTTGACATAAGTTGATCTTTAAATGGGTATCCTATATTAAAAAATGCTCCATCTTTTCCCACGGAAAATAAAACACCCAGCTCTCCTATTTTACTATAGTAATGTTCTCTTAGGGCTCTATTGGAAGAGGATTTTATCCTATAAGTTTTCTCTGGTGCATTGATTATTTTAAATACACCCTGAAGTTCCCTTATTAGTCTAAGTTTACCTTCTTTATCCTTCCAAATTGCTCCATCTTTTGCAAAATCACTAATTACCACCTTATGTTCTTCTTTGTTGCTTTTTATTGTCTCTTCATCAAATCCTTCCATACCCTTAAGCACGGAGAAAGAGTTTATTTTTACTCTACTTAGAAGAGATAAAACTTCTACTTCTTCTTTTCTTAGTACCAATAATGCCATAGTATACCTCCTTAAATCCAGCTTCCAAGCCATTTACTCAACTCATGAACTCCATCTGCTACTTTTATTAAACCTTCAGTAGTTTTTTCTCCGACATAGCATCCTGCTCTTTTAATAGCCCACGAACCTTCTTTTGGCTTCCAAAGTTTTTTATTGGTATCATACATACCATCGTAAAATTCATCTGAAGTAATTACATCAGCAAAATCTTTCTTAAATTCTTTAGGATTGTATACAGCCTCAGCTATTAAATCAGTCGTATCATCTGCTACTTTTAATGCTCCACCGTAATGTCCAGTTTCAAGTCTCTTATCTACATCATCTGTTCCATTCCACAAGTCTGTAATTTTATCAATAAGAAGATTTGCTGAACCTTGTATAGTTTTTCCAGGACTAATAATATTACCGGCTTCTGTTCCTCCGGCAAATATAGTTGTAAGTGTATCCATTATTATAAGTCCAGGATTTTTATTTTTGTCAAATATAGCACTTTTAACCTTATTTGAAATAAATGATTTAACACCCGCATAAACCGCATTGTCTCCTTCGCCGATATTTCCTAAGGCATCTTTTAAAATCCCCATATTTCCTATAAAATTGTCTAAAGGATTATCTTTAGGAATATAGCCTCCCAAATCTAGAATGTCTTTTACTACCCCTATATTATCCCAAACTTCATTAGCAGTATCTTCAGCAGCATTTTCAAACCAATCCGGTACTATCCCGTCAAATGTTTCAAATATTTGATCCACTACGCTAGAGGTCAGCACATAATCTTGTCCTGAGTTAATCAAATCTCCAACATAAGTAGGGAGTTTTTCACCCAAACTAATTAAGCTATCCAATTTATCTTCAGGATTACCAAATTGAGAGTCGTATATATCATCTAAAACATCAATAACATCATATTCATCATCAGACAAATTATCTTCAATATAATCCTGCACTTCATCGATAAAATCAGCAGCATCTTCTGAAAGTTCATCAATGTAGTCAGAAGCATCTTCTACTAAATCTTCTAAATCTTCTGCTGCCTCTCCACTATTGATGTATTCTTGCAGGTCTATTATAGGTGCCGTAGCAATTCCTACTAACCCTCCTACTGCAGATCCTATAGCTGATGGTAACCCTATAGTAACTGCTGTAAATGCTCCTGGACTAGTTATCCAAGGAATAAAACCTCCAGCTTCCGCAACTCCACCGTCATCTCCATATGCCTTAAGTGTCAATAAAATTCCTAAATTTAATCCTATTAAACTAAACAAAACTATATTACTTGCCATTTTATTTGATTTTTTGAATTTTTTATAGAATATCATAAATAATCCTAGAGCGCATATTCCAAATACACTATAAGGTTTAGCTGGAAGATATATGAATAATAGCATTGAAACTATTACTGCTAGTTGATAGGCATCAAAGTAAATATCATCAAAATCCTTGTTTTTCTTGAATATACTAGTGAAGTCCTTATAACCAACTCTTAAAAAGAGATAACTCATACTATATCTAAATGTAATAATTGCTAATACTGCTCCTATAATAAGAGTAATGGATATAGCTGAATTTTTAATTAGATACTGTCCTAAAAGCAGTAAAATAGCAGTTGCTCCTCCAAAAAAACTGAAAAATTTTCCAGACTTTCCTAATGCTGACTTTCCAACTCTTACTGGACCTTTGAAAATTCCTTTAAAAAATTCTCCAACTCCTATCATCCTCATTTTCATAAAAATTGAAGTTATTAGGTATAGTAATATTGTCCAGAATGCAGTTCCCCTAACTTTATTACCAGGTAGAGTAAGTATCTGGTCAAGTGTAGAATTCGTACCAGGCCAGTATCCTCCATTAGGGTATATTACCAAATAGGTGTGAACTAAAAAAGAAATAACTCCAATAACAGCAAAATAAATCAACATTCTAGGGATATTCTTAAACATTCCTTTTATTATTATAAATATTAGGTGAAGTAAATTTTTAGGAGCCTCTGATTTCTCTTTTTGGTTTTTATTAATTTCTTGAGATTTGGTTGATTTTTCTTCTTTATTTTTTCTTTTTTTCATTGTTATCCTCCTTTCAAATATTAATTGAATAATTTATCGGCTTCCATTACCGATACCCCGCTTCTTGTTCCAAGCCAAACTTTCCCGTCTTTTCTAAATAAAATTGATTTTACTTCATTGTTTACAAGACCATTTTCTTCATTAAAATTATAGATATTACCGGATTTTATAATACTGAGACCATTATACTCTGTACCAATCCAGAGTTCATCTTCTCTATAACCTATACTTCTTGCCTTACTTCCAAAATCACCCCATTCTTCTATTATATTTCTTTCATGTTCTATTCCATCATTTGTAATATTAAAAACTGCTACTCCCCCTACATCATAAAACCCAGTAGTTATGTATAATTTGTTTCCTATTCGAATTCCATCAGTAATATAATTATGAGGTAGTCCATTTTCAGTATTGAAATATTTCCATTTTTCATTCTTTAAATA
>DPPH01000053.1 GCA_003539375.1 Clostridiales bacterium | reverse complement strand
CAAAGACATCTGTCAACGTTTTTTGGAAATTTTATTAATTTTTCTTGACATTTTTATTTCAAATCCTTAAAATAAGACCAATATATTAAATTTTGTGAAAGAGACAGTTATATAAAATTTACTCTCAGAGATCTGGTGGTTGGTGAAAATCAGAAGTTATTTTATATAAAAATCCCTCTTGAAAAGTATTCTTGAACATAGTAAAGAATAACGGTTGGTCTCGTTATCAGACCTTGATTTGATAGAATCGAAAAGTGGTGTAAACAATTAGAGTGGTACCGCGGGTTATCTCGTCTCTTTATAGGGCGAGTTTTTTTATTATAAATTTAGGAGGTAAAAATGTTGAATAGTAAAAATAACAAATGTATTTTTGAACCAAAATCAGCTCTTGATGATATTCAAAAAGCTTCAAAAAATTTAAAAGGGATAATAAACGAAACTAAACTTATCCGTAGTGATTTTTTTAGTAATGAATCTAAAAACAATGTGTACTTAAAAACAGAGAATCTTCAATTCACAGGTTCTTTCAAAATTAGAGGTGCTTATAATAAAATTAGTTCTCTCTCAGATGAAAAAAAATCAAAAGGAATTATAGCATCATCTGCCGGCAATCATGCTCAGGGAGTGGCTTATTCTGCTAAAAAATTAGGTATCAAATCAACTATAGTAATGCCTAATATCACTCCATTAATAAAGGTTGATGCTACAAAAGAATACGGTTCTGATGTAGTAATACATGGTGATATTTACGATGAGTCCTACCAAAAGGCATTAGAATTATCACAAGAGTTTGGATATGAATTTATTCATCCTTTTGACGATTATGATGTCATCTGCGGACAGGGAACTATTGGTTTAGAAATTATCGAAGATTTAGAGAATGTGGATGAAATATTAGTTCCTATAGGTGGCGGAGGATTGATTAGCGGTATAGCCTTGGCCGTGAAAGCTGTAAATCCTAACATACGAGTAATAGGAGTAGAACCTGAAGGAGCCATGGCTATGAAAGTATCTTTGGATAAGGACCAGTTGACCAGTTTAAGTAATGTTAATACTTCTGCCGAAGGTGTCGCTGTAAGATGCCCTGGAGAATCCACCTTTGACATAGTTAAAAATTATGTAGATGGAGTAGTTACCGTTACCGAAGAAGAAATAATGGAAGCTTTACTTATGTTAATTGAAAAGCATAAATTTCTATCAGAAACAGCTGGAGTACTTCCTTTAGCAGCATTAAAAAAGCTTACAGTTAAAAATAAAAATGTGGTCTGTGTACTAAGCGGTGGAAATATAGATGTTGTAACTATTTCATCTATGATAAACAAAGGACTAATATCTAGAGGTAGGATCCTATGTTTTGCTGTTGATCTACCTGATAAACCTGGACAACTTCTTAAAATTTCCCAGCTTTTATCTGATTTAAATGCTAATGTAATTAAACTAGACCATAACCAGTTTAAGGCAATGGACAGATACATGCATGTGCAGCTGGAGGTAACAGCTGAAACAAACGGTCACAGTCATATTGAAGAAATCCTAAATAAACTAACAGAAGAAAATTTTACATATCACAGAATATACTAAATAAAATCCTCGCAAGCTCGGATGCAAAGCCATTGTTAAGCAATGGTTAAACCATAGTAAAGCGATTGTTAATCTATAGTTTTAGATTTAATTAGTTTCAAAAAAAATAAAATCCTGCAGCTTGAGCTGCAGGATAATCATTTTTTAGTTTTTTGCTTATGCAGGTGTTACTTCTTCTGCTTGAGGGCCTTTTGGACCTTCTACAACATTATATGTAACTTTTTCGCCTTCTTCTAAAGTTTTGAAATTAGGTTTATTAATTTTTGAGTAGTGTACGAATACGTCTTGTCCGTCTTCTCCTGTTATAAAACCAAAACCTTTTTTTGCATCAAACCATTTTACTGTTCCATTAATCATTAATTGAATCCTCCGTTAAATTTTTTTCCTTTAAACTATACAACATCTCAAAACTTTACTTAAATTTACTTCTTTATAAAACTATAAATTTTCTACTTAGTGCTTAGTTGTTAATACATTGTTCATTAAAGGTTATAATACATAATACATGTTTTTCTCAAAAATTGCAAGTTTTTGTTTTATTTTTTTTAAATTTGTTGACACCGAGGTGTTTATTTGCTAAGATATTATCATACGTGGGCGTATAGCTCAGCTGGGAGAGCACCTGCCTTACAAGCAGGGGGTCATAGGTTCGAGCCCTGTTACGCCCACCATTTAAACCGGTCTATATAGATCGGTTTTTTTATTTTAAAGAAAGGTTACTTTGTTCTTCCCTATTCTTTTAGATTCGTAAAGTGCATTGTCAACCTTTTTAATTAATTTATCCTGATTACATTCATTTTCTAATTCCACCTGGGTAATACCAATTGATACTGTAATATAATCGCTTATTGGAGATTTTAGATTATTAATCTTTAAATTTTCAACTTCTCTATTTACTTTTTCTCCTAAAGCTCTTAGTTCATTTAATGAGTAATCATAATCGATAATTAAGAACTCATCTCCTCCGTATCTAAAAGCATCTATACAATTTTTCTCACAGATTTCTTTAATTTTTCTACCTATTTTACTTATAGCTTCATCCCCGGCTATATGTCCGTAAGTATCATTGTACTCTTTAAAAAAGTCTATGTCTACCATTATTAAATTAATATTCTTACCTTTTATATTCTCAATTCCAAAAAGATTATCCATTATTTTATTTAAGTAATGTCTATTGTGTAGAGTAGTAAGATTGTCTGTATTTGATATCTCTCTAAGGATATCGTTCTTTTCTTTTAATTTCTCTTCAGCTTTTTCTCTTTCTTTAATTTCTTTTTCAAGATTATGAGACTTTATTGAATTATTTACAGCAATAGCTAGATAAGGAGTAATAAGATCTATAATTGCCGTATGTCTCCTGTCGTATATATCTTTTTCGTAACTTTGAACGGTCAATACTCCCAGTATTTCTCCTTCAAATACCAGTCTCTTGAATATTACAGTTTCAGAAATTTTATTAAAGGGTTCTAATATTATATCTTCTACATACTTTGATTTATCGTCCATAGTTCTTAAATGTATATCTTTGTTATTTCTTATTGCATAAGCTGTGAAGTTTTTTCTACTATTTATATCAATAGGTTTTAACCTATCTCCGTATCTCTTGCCACCTTCTACATATTCTTTATAATTTATTTTTCCTTTTTCTTTACTATATAGAGCCAGACCAAATACATCTAAAGGTATTGCTATTTTTAAGTGATGATGGACCTTTGCTACTACATCTTTCAAGTTTAATGATGAATTTATTTCTTTGATTATTTCAGTAGCTGTTAAAAACACATCGTGTTTTTCCTCAAGTTCTTTATTGTATCTTTCAATTCTTTTTCTTTCCTTTTGAGCTTTTATTATATCAAATTTTGTTTCAACAGCAAGAAGTCTCATTTTCAGTACGTGATCATCGTATACATCATATATTCTATCATAGGATTTGTATTTATCCACAGCTTCTTTATAATTTCCTCTTTTATAGTTTATTATGGCTAAATACTTTTCTAATTTTATTTCAGTAATTATTGATTCTTTTCCATCTAAAACCCTATAAGCTTCTTTAATTATTGATTCAGCTTCATCTAGTCGGTTATTGATTATCAACAACTCTATGTAATTATCGTAAGCTTCAAAAATATATACTCCATCTTTAACTTTATTAAATAAATCAATGCTTCTTAAAAAGTATTTTTCAGCATTAATATAGTCTTTTTTCTTACAGTAAATTCGTCCTCTTATCATGTCGTTGTATGCTATACCCACTTTATCATTGATCTCTCTACTTATATCATCGGATTTTACCAGGAAATTTAGAGCACTTGTTGAATCCCCAATTTCTGTAAATATAAGCAT
>DPPH01000030.1 GCA_003539375.1 Clostridiales bacterium | reverse complement strand
ATATATTTACCAGCTAATTGATTCAATTTCTCCCCTACTATTTCATACACTGGTCTACCTTTAGCATTTTTTATGTATTGAAAATCATTGGCTCCTTTATTGGATGTTCTTATGAGTACAAATACTCCTTTGTCATTTTTTTCTACGTAGGGTAAGAAAGGCTCTATAGAATCATTGAGGCCCATGTATGAGTTAAGCGTAAGGTAGTCGCTTTCAAAATCTCCTTCAAAATGACCTTTTGCATACATTTCTGCCGTTTTAAAAATATCTCCTCTTTTTATATCTGAGATAACCATAGTATTGTTTTTCTTTATGTAATCCAATGTTTTTTTATAGGCTTTTAGTCCTTCAAGACCTAAAGCCTCGTAGTATGCAATTTGAACTTTAAAGCAGGCTACAGAATCCTTTGTACTGTCTATAATTTCTTTGTTGAAGTTGTAAATAGCTTCTCCTTTGCTTTTAAAATCCTCTGCGAAATACTTTGGTATGTAATCATAGTCGGTATCTAAACCTAAACATACGTGACCTTTTTCTTCAACATTTTCATATAACTTATCAACTATCATTTAATTTTCCTCCCAGTACATAATTTTTCCTTTTCTAATGGTGGATATGATCTTTCCGTATAACTTTTCTCCTTTAAATGGGTTGTTCTTGCCCTTGGATACAAAAGTGTCAGGATTTAATATTTCTTCCCTATCTTCATCTATCAATACTAAATCTCCCTGGTATCCTACTTCCAATCTTCCTTTTTTAATTCCTAATAAGTCTGCTGTATTCTTGGACATTATTTGAGAAAGTCTTTCTAAAGGAATATTTTCTTCTTTTACTAGTTTTGTATATAAAAGCTGAAAAGCTACCTCTATTCCTGATATGCCAGGGGCACCCATTTCTTTGTCTTTTTTACTGTGGGGAGCGTGGTCTGTACCTATACAATCCACTTCACCCTTTCTTATACATTCTATTAGGTAATTCCTATCTTCTTTTTTTCTTAATGGAGGATTTACCCTGTAATCTATCTTATCGTAGGAAAATATATGGTGGGGGGTTACTTCAAAGCTTATGTTCGGATAGGATTTTTTTTCTTTGATTATCCTATCTGCTGCTTCTTTGGTACTAACATGGGCAAAGTGGATTTTAGCACCGGTGATTTTAGCAAGTTCTATATCTCTATAGGTCATCATATCTTCTGCTAATCTCATATCCGAGTCTGTAAAATCGGGATCCTCAGTGTGGGACATTATTAGAAGCTCTTTTTCTTTTGCATATATCATAGCATCGTAAAGAACTTTACTACTTTTTACTCCCTTTCCGTCATCGGTAATCACTCCTACCAAATCATTTATTTCATCTAGATGGCTTAATGTTTGTCCGTCTAGATTTTCCGTAATTGTTCCGGCTTGGTATATGTCTATTAGGTCAAGCTTTCTACTTTTATCTAAGACATGTTCAATTACTTTTTTACTGCTGGCGGGAGGGTTGGTATTTCCCATAAGAAGTACACCTGTATACCCACCTTTTAAAGCTGCCTTACTTCCTGTTTCTATATCTTCTTTGTATTCATATCCCGGTTCTCTAAAATGAGCATGGGTATCTACAAAGGATGGCATTAATGTTTTACCCTTACCATCTATAGTTTTTATACCTTTTTCCTTTATATTTTCATCTATTTTAGATATAATCCCCTCTTTTATAAGGATATCTCCTTTGAAATTTAGGTTGTAATCAACTAGTTTTACGTTTTTTATAAGTATATTCATATTTTCTTAATCCCTTTTATATATTTGATCGCAGTATATGCATTTATAAACTGCTTTTTCTTTATCAATTAGTTGAAAAATATCTTCAATTTCACTTTCACTTGAGGTAATGCAACGGGGGTTTTTACATTTCATAACGTTTTTTACTGTTTCCGGTGGGTCTAATTTTAATTTTTTTATAATTTTATCATTTTCTATTACATTTATAGTTATATTTGGGTCTATGTAACCCAATATGTTCAAATTTAAATCTATGTTGTTTTCTATCTTTATTATATCTTTTTTCTTCATTTTTTTAGATGGTACATTTTTTATTAATGCTACTGTATAATCAGCCTTATCTAAATTAAGGTAATTATAAATTTCCATTGATTTACCAGCTTTGATATGGTCAATTACTATCCCTTTTTTTAAACTATCTACATTTAACATTCTTCATCAACTCCTAACAGTTTAATTATTAAAGCCATTCTTACAAACATACCGTACTTTACCTGTTGAAAGTATTTAGCTCTTTTATCTTCATCTACTTCTGAGGCTATTTCATTTACTCTAGGTAGGGGATGAAGAATAATCATATCATCCTTAGCTAGTTCTAGTTTTTTGTTATCTAGTCTATAGCTGTCTTTAAGTCTAATGTAGTCAGCTTCATTAAAAAATCTTTCCCTTTGTACTCTAGTCATATACAATATGTCCAAGTCTTTAAGAGAGGATTCTAATTTTTCTGTTTCTTTAAATTCTAAATTATTTTTAATCAACACTTCATCTTTTATATAGTCTGGAATTTTTAGTTCTTCAGGCGAGATAAGAATGAATCTAATATTGTCGTACCTAGATAGGGCTTTTATAAGGGAATGAACAGTTCTTCCAAATTTTAAATCTCCACAAATACCTATTGTGAAATTTTTTATAGTTCCTTTTATAGATCTAATAGTCATTAAATCTGTTAATGTTTGGGTTGGATGCTGGTGTCCACCATCTCCTGCATTAATAATAGGTATTTCAGATTTTAAGGATGCTAATTTAGGAGCACCTTCTTTTGGATGTCTTATTACACAAATATCTGAATAGCAGCCAACGGTTCTTATTGTATCTGATAGGCTTTCTCCTTTAGATACTGACGAAGAATCAGCTGATGAAAAACCTACAACTTCACCACCTAGTCTAAACATAGCTGCTTCAAAAGATAATCTCGTTCTTGTACTTGGTTCATAGAATAGGTTTGCTAGAATTTTTCCACTGCATTTTTTATTAAACTTTTCTGGTTTTTCTACTATTTTATCAGTTAAGTTGAAGATTTCTTCCAGCTCTTCTTTAGAAAAGTCTTTTGGTTCAATTAAATGTCTTCCTTTTAACATATTTCCTCCTTTTTAGTCTCTCGTACTAATTTAAAGTATTAAAAAACCTCTCCGCAAAACAGCAAAGAGGCATAGATATTCCTTCTTATTATGATTACCTTCCTAGCCTCTCGTGCTATATTTAAAGGTTCAATTTGTTTAAATTTACTATAATTTAGGTCTAATGTCAATAGTTTTCAAGAATTTGATTAGATTTTAAGCTTTTTCTTCAAAAAACATTTCTACATGATTGAGATGAGATATATATAGCTTTTGAGCTTTCTCTACATCTTTTATTTTAATCGACTTAATAATCTCTTCAAATACCTGTATAGTCGTTTCTCGTGTTTCAACTCCTGCAGCCATGAAATGGGCTTTTTCTCTTATTATCCTATCTCTGATAATCTTCATAAGTTCAATTATGACAGTATTGTGGGTAGTCTCTCCTAAGGTATAATGAAATTCTAAATCTCCATAAAAGAATTCTCCTATGTTTTTTTCAGAAGTTTTCATTTTTTTTAAGGCATTTTCCAACTTCTTTATATCTTCTGGTTCTGCTCTTTCTACAGCCAAAGGAATAAAGTTATTTTCAAGAATTATCCTTACTTCCATAAGGTCAAAAATAGGAGCCTTATTAAAGAAATTTTTTAGTTCTAGATTTTCACTTTTATCATTTTTATAGTTTTCAGATAAGAAAGTACCCTTTCTTTCATAAGTCTCTAAATATCCCATGGTTATGAGAGCTTTGATAGCCTCTCTTACAGAAGTTCTACTGACATTAAGCATTTTTGAAAGCTCTCTTTCTGAAGGTAGTTTACTCCCTGGTTTAAGTCTACTTTCTTTTATTTCATTCTTAATATAATTTTCAACTAGGTTTGAAGCTTTCTCATCTCTAAGTTTCATCTAATCACTCTTTTCTTTTTACGAGCCTATTATCCTAAATCCTTCATTTAGAGGATCTTTTGGGTCTAATACAAGTTGATTGAATCCCATAATATATGCTGTACCGGAAACTTCTGTTACAAGGGCATCATATTCTCCAACCTTTGTTTTTTCTATTATTCTTCCTTCCATAACTGTATCTATTATACTTTTATTTGATAGAGTATCTTCTTCCAGCATTTCCCCTTTAAAATAATGCAGTGCTACTCTTCCTCCAGTACCGGTTCCAGTAGGTGATCTGTCTACCTGACCGTCGGCAAAAATACATACATTTTTTGTATCCAAAATATTTTGATTTTTTACTGGTTTTTCGTAGAAAATAGTTCCGTAAAGCCAATTTACTCCTGATGTAGGATGGTTAAACTCCATCATATCCATAACCTTGTGTTTTATTTCCATACCAACTTTTACAAGTTTTTCTGTGTTTTCAGGATTTATTTTTAGATTTACCTTATCTGAATCAACATATACGTAAAAGGCACCACAGTAAACTACATCACCTGAAATCTTGCCTATACCATCAACTTCTACTTCTACATTTTCTTTATATATAAAGCAAGGTACATTTTGAAATCTTACCCTTTCTACTTCTCCATCTACTACATCTGCGTAAGCTGTAACTCTACCTGCTGGAGAATCAATCCTTACTATATTTTCTCCATCTTCTGCTAAAATCATTCCCGTTTCTATAGCCACCTTAGTTATTCCAATAATACCATGACCGCACATAGAACTTAATCCTTCATTGTGAGTAAAGAGTACTCCAAAATCTCCATCTTTTGTAACAGCTTCAACAAGGATACAACCGTACATACCGCTGTGTCCTCTAGGTTCAAGCATCATTAATTTCCTAAGATTATCGTAATTTTTAAGCATATAGTCTCTTTTTTCTAGAATTGTATCTCCTTTAATCGGAGGTAATCCCGAAGTAACTATCCTTAATGGTTCTCCCCCAGTATGGGCGTCAATACAATCGATTCTGTTTTTAAAATGCATCATTTTTTATTCCTCCTACAGGTTTTTTCTTGTTTTTAAATTTATTATAAAGGTATATCGGTACCTTTATTTAATTTCAAGGCAGTGGTGAAAATAGCTTCTGCTACAACTACATCTAGTAGAGCCATTCCAACACATTTAAATAGGGTTGTTTTTTTAGCAAAATCCTTTTCTTTAGACATGATTTCACTTAAAGTTTTAATTTGACTTTCATTTATTAATCCTTTTTCTAAAGGCTGGATAATATCTCCGGATTCTTCAATAGCCAACTCTGTATCTACATATACTTCATCAATTAACTCATAAAGAGCATCGGGAATTTCTCTCATTTTATATTTATATGAACCTATAGCAATAATGTGCTTTCCCTTAAGTAGTTCTTTATTATTCGGCATAACCGGACTTTCTGACGGTGTAGCTGTAATTATAATCTCTGAGTTTTTAACCAACTCTTCACTGGTATCTGCAGGTCTAATGTTTATATTTGGTAGTTTTTTCTTTAGCCTGTTTATAAAGTCTTTTAGATTTTCTTTATTTCTTCCATAGATATATATGTTTTCAATGTTTCTTACTTTAGATGCTAAAAGTAACTGGTGAAATCCCTGTACTCCCGGTCCTATCAATCCAATATTTTTGCAATTTCTACCTGTAGTATGCTTTATTCCTGTAGCTCCTAAAGCCCCAGTCCTATAGGCCGTAATAGAACTACCATCCAGGATTCCTTTCGGTAATCCTGTATCTATATCATTTAGGAGCATTATTCCGCTTATAACCGGTAAATTTTTCTCCTTGTTTTTTGGAAATAGTGATATTATTTTTGTTCCGATAATATCTTTCGTTATACAGGGCATATACAAAATCGTATCGTCATCTCTGTTCAAATGCATTCTTTCAGGCATTTGATAGTTTTTTTCTCCATACATTTGGAATCCTTTTTCCAAAATTTCTATTAAATCGATCTTGTCTACTATCTCTTCAATATCTTTATTATTTAAATAAAGCATAAATCCTCCTTTTGGTTATACCAGTTGGTCTAACCAGATTTTATAATAAAATTTATTCTTTGTCAATTATCTCCCTCTGGAAGTTGAGTTAATTACTATATTAAACCAAAACAAAAGACTGGATTACCAGCCTTTCATCTATTTAATATTTTATTTGTAAAGATTTCTACAAGCTTTGGATCAAAGCAGGTTGCAGCTCTTTCCAATAAATCTCTGCATGCTTCTTCTTTTGTTAAATTATTTTTGTTAGGCCTATTTCTTGTAGCCGTATCATAATGATTTGCTATTGCTATTATTCTTGATTTTAGTGGTATATCTTCTCCCTTTAAACCTTTAGGATATCCGGTACCATCCCAATTTTCATGGTGGTACAGTATATAATCAGCAATATTGTAGAGGTTTTTATATGTACTTAAAATTCTATAGCCCACTTCCGAATGTCTTCTTAATTCACTTTTCCCTTTTTTGTTAAGACTACCTTTTTTATCAATAAAGGTATCTTTTAAAGTGATTTTCCCAATGTCATGGAGTAATCCTGACATCTTAACTTCTTTAATATCTTTCTCTGAAAAATTAAGTTCTTGTCCCATCATTTCACAGTACTCCGATACTCTCTGGGAGTGATTTTTTTCCCATTCATCTGATTCATGTAGGATATTTAAAATTGTGTCTATGGTTTTATTCTTCATGTGAGGACTTTCAATGAATTTATTTCTATACATCATATCTTCTGCTTCTTTAATAATATCATTAACATCTTTTCCTTTTTCATCTTTTGTACCGAAGCCAAAAGCAGCTGATATTCCGTATTTTTTAAAATCCTTATTTTCCAATTTATCTTTTATCCTATTTACCAGCTCTGGAAGATAGTAGTGATTCATATTTGGAAGTAGTATAACGAATTCGTCTCCTCCTATACGACAAATGATATCTTCTTCCCTACTTGAATTCTTTAATATTTTGCTAAATTCTATTAAAAGTTGGTCTCCAGAATCGTGACCAAAGGAATCGTTTATCAGCTTTAGTCCGTTTACATCGGTCATTACAACAGATAAGGGTAGCATTCTTTCTGTATCCAGTCTCTTTAACTCCTCTTCAAAAAACCTTCTATTATAAAGACCTGTTAATTGGTCGTGGAAGCTTAAATACTGTATTTTGTTTTGATTTAACTCATCAGTTGTAATGTCTCTGGATATAGCTAAGATTTGATCTTCCCTAAGTTTAACAACTCTCATTTCAAATACTTCTTCTTTACCTTTTCTAAATCCTTCAATTTCATGATAGGTATGAATTTTCTTGTCTTCTAAAATAGTTTTGTATTTTAAAATTTTAACCCCACCATCTTCTACTGCTTTGTTTATTATATCTTTAACTTTTTCATGTAAATCCTCTGACAAAATATCTTTTATATTAAGTCCTTTAAAGCTGTTTTTACTAATGAGCAGATTATCATCTTCTTCTAAGGCATCTTCGATTATTCCATCCT
>DPPH01000127.1:4729-5163 GCA_003539375.1 Clostridiales bacterium | reverse complement strand
GCAGGCTTTCTAAAAGGGATAATAGGGAGTAACAACTATTTGAGGATTTCGATTGCTTTTTCTAACTGCTCATCTTTGTCGTCAATTTTCATAAAATTTTCCAAACTCTGAGTCAAAGATTCCTGAGTTGTAAAATCTAATACTCCATAAGAATAAAGTCCCATATCTTCTTGGTATTTCGTTAATTCTCTTTCTAAGGCTGCATCGAAAATTCCATCAGGACCAGAAACCTGGTATCCTAATATATCCAGTATCATTTCAGCAGCTAAAACATCTAAACCAACAATTCCTCTGCTAGGTTTTCTGTATTTGTCAAGTTCTGGTATTCTTGAAATATCTATATCCTTCTCTTCAAAAGTATCTTCAATCACTATATCGGGAGTGATTCCTATACCTTCTACCTTGTTTCCATTAGCTGTAAAATATTCAGCTGT
>DPPH01000127.1:3392-4414 GCA_003539375.1 Clostridiales bacterium | reverse complement strand
CTATCCTGTACTGCACCGGCAAATATTTCGGAAGCGCTGGCAGATCCTTCATTAACAAGAACAGCTATATCGAAGGTTAGCTTAGTTAATGAACTGGTATAATCTTCAACTTCACCGTTAGCATATTCTACAGTAGCTATCGGACCTTCTGGAATGAAGAAAGTAAGCATTCCAATTACTTCTCTTAAACTACCACCAGGGTTGTTTCTTAAGTCTATTACAAGTTTGTGAATTCCGTCTCTGTCAAAGGCTCCAATTGCTTCTCCAAATAATTCTAAAGTATTATCATTGAATTGAGTTATTTCAAGGTATCCAATTTCATCAGTAAGCATATCAGTATTTACAGAACTTATTGTAACTACATCTCTAATTACATTTATAAATATCTCTTCACTGTTTCTTAAAATTCCCAATCTTACAGAAGTACCTACTTCACCTCTAATAAGTTCAGCAGCTTCTTCAGTACTAAATCCAGTTATATCTTGACCGTCTACACTTATTATTTTATCTTTGGCTTTTATTCCGGCTTCAACTGCAGGAGATCCTTTTAAAGGAGTTACTACAACTATGTAATTGCCTTCCTTTACTATCTGTATACCAACCCCTGTAAACTCTCCAGACATTTCAGAAGTAAAACTCTGATACTCTTCAGGAGTGTAGTAAACGCTGTGTCTATCTAACTGATCGAAAAGACCTTTATACATTCCGTTGACCATTTCGTCGTAATCTATACCGTATAAATAGTTGTCTTTAACGAATTCAGACACCAACTTCATGAATTCTATATCTTCTTCGTAAAGTTCTTTTTCTGTTTTTTCTACTGGTTCCTCTGTTTCTACTTCTGCTGCAAAAGCCATACTTAATGCAGACAAAATCATTGCAAAAACAATAAACCAAACTAAAACTCTTCTAAATCTTAAAATTTTCATTAGGTCCACCTTTCTAAAAATATTCTGATACTAATATTATATAGTATTTAAGCATAAAATTAAATTAATTTTTAATAAAGACTAGCTTCTCTT
>DPPH01000127.1:1350-3182 GCA_003539375.1 Clostridiales bacterium | reverse complement strand
AGTTCAGCTAGGGCTAGGTTGATTATTTTAGAAGCTGAAAAATTTAAATTATTCACTTTAACGTAGTCTAATTTTAATGGAAAAGGTCTCTGAGAAACAAAAAAAGTTCTAGTTTTATCAATAACAGGGGATATTTCTTCTTCTTTAGTTTCCGGTAGTAATAAAAAGAACTTGTCATCTTTATATCTGGCAAATTCATCTATAAACCTATATAGGGTTTCCAGTTCGGTAAAGACAACTTCTAAATAATTATTAATACTGTCATCTATTTCTAATTTCAAATCTTCATAATTAGTTATCTCGAAGAGTACTAAAGAATAACTGCTGTTGTATCTTTCTTTTCTATAAATTTCCTTTTCTAATAATTTTGAAAAATTAGCATTAGAATAAGCTTGAAAATTCTTGGATTTTCCGGCAACTAGATTATTAAACAACTTTAAATCTTTTGTATATTCATTTAATTTTTTATAACCTAGATATACCTTCCAACCTTCTCTTTCTTTTACTAAAAATTTAGTTACAACCTCTTTTTTTTCGTCCTTTGAAGCAAGGTCCTTTTCAACTATATTTATTTTAAACTCAGCTGTATGTTCGTACTTTTTTGAAGAAATTTTTTTGTTGTAGAAATTATCTAATAGAGATATTGAATAATCTTTGATTCTATAAAATTTAGAAACCGTTTTTTGCCAATCCTCAAAATCTTCATAGGTTATATTTGATTTGTCGGAATTACTAATTAAATTATAGGCTTTCTTATAATTGTTTGTTATCAAAGCTTTAAAATAATCATTTAAATTTTCAGCAGCTTTGCTTAACTGTTCTTTTTCAAAAATATTAGTACTATTTTTAAAATAGCTATAGGTCCTATCGTAACTGGCTCTTGATTTTTCATTACTCAAAACCTCATAGGCATAGTTAATCTTCTGCATTATATCATTTGTATTTATATTTATATCTGGATGGTATTTTTTGCAAAGTTTTTTATAAGCATAGTTAATCATATCTCCATCAGAACTTGGATGAAGTTGCATGATTTTATATAAATCTAAATTATTCAAATTGAAACTCCTTTAGGCACTAATTACTTTTTATAATTACTTGTATTAATTATAAAGTTAACTATGGATTTATACAAGAAAAACTCTACCATAAGGTGACAATCTTTACTATTGGTGCCTTCGTCATTGAGAGTGAAGGTGTAGCCCTAGCAAGAATCTTATTGGTTAACATAAACTTAACATGGAAAGTATTGACAAAAGTCAAAACCTATATTACTATATGAGCAAATAGTAATATAGAAAAGGAGGGAAATATGAATTTATCAGAAAAATTAAAACTTCTTTCCGATGAAAATAGACTTAGAATCATAAATCTTATATTAAATGAAGAACTCTGCAACTGCGAAATAGAAACGATTTTAGAATTAAGTCAGTCAAACACATCAAGACATCTAAGTAAAATGAAAGGACTGGAGTTTTTAGAATCCTACAAAGATGGCAACTGGGTTCATTACCGAATTAAAAAGGATAAAAACTATACAGAATTAATAAAGTTTTTAAAGCAGGAATTTAAAAAAGAAGATATTTTCGAAAATGATTTAAAAAGGCTTAATAAATATAAGAAGAGTGGGATGACCTGCACTGTTATAAGAGAAGATAAAGAGAAGGTCTTGAATTTTCTTTTGGACTAATATTCTTTGTCATTCAGAGTAAAATTGTAGCCCTAGCACTATTTGTGAAACAAATACATGCAGGTCTCACGCAAAGCTTTCCCAAGAGAAGTAAAGGTAACACAAGGGGACAATTAACACAAGGGGACAGTCCCCCTGTGTT
>DPPH01000127.1:0-1121 GCA_003539375.1 Clostridiales bacterium | reverse complement strand
CTCATTGCTTCGGAGTGATAGAACCATGTAGTTTATAGATCAGCAAGAAATTTTTTAAAAAAGGAGAAAAACATGAGTGAAAATAAGGAAAAAAGAGAAAACATAGTAGAAGAATCCACCATGGGATTTTTTGAAAAATACTTATCAATTTGGGTAGCCCTTTGTATTGCAGCAGGAGTAGCAATAGGACACTACCTTCCAATTGTACCTGAGATATTAAGTGAATTTGAATATGCAAAGGTTTCAATACCGGTGGCAATACTTATATGGTTGATGATTTATCCAATGATGTTAAAAATAGACTTCTCTAGCATTGTAGATTCAGCTAAACAACCTAAAGGTCTTGCAGTAACTATGGTAACCAACTGGCTTATAAAACCCTTTACCATGTACCTAATAGCGTATTTCTTTTTCAACATTGTCTTTAAAAATTTAATAAGTCCAATCTTAGCTAAAGAATACCTAGCAGGAGCAGTCCTTCTTGGAGCAGCACCTTGTACAGCGATGGTTTTTGTATGGAGTCACCTTACTAAAGGTAATCCGGCTTATACTGTTGTACAGGTAGCTCTAAACGACCTAGTTTTACTTGTAGCTTTTGTTCCAATAGTAGCCTTTCTACTAGGAGTTAGTGATGTTCCAGTACCTTACGACACTTTGTTTTTATCAGTAGTATTATTTATAGTAATACCACTAGCTGGAGGATACCTATCTAGAAAGAAAATCATAAAAGATAAAGGGAAAGATTATTTGGAGAAAGTTTTTATTAAAAAATTTGACAATGTAACTATAATAGGACTTTTACTTACATTAATTATAATATTCTCCTTCCAAGGTGAAATTATTATAGAAAATCCATTTCATATAGCATTAATAGCAATACCTCTTACAATTCAGACCTTTATAATATTTATTTTTGCTTATGGATGGTCTAAAATATGGAAGGTACCTCACAACATAGCAGCTCCAGCATCTTTAATTGGAGCGAGCAACTTCTTTGAACTTGCCGTAGCTGTAGCTATATCCTTATTTGGATTAAGATCTGGTGCCGCTCTGGCTACAGTAGTCGGAGTACTGGTGGAAGTGCCGGTTATGTTGACCCTTGTTAAAATTGCAAATAATAC